>JAZPYP010000076.1:0-96783 GCA_045544255.1 Eubacteriales bacterium
GTCGGTATTGGCTGTGTTTTATGCCTTGCAAATCCAAAAATCCTCTCCCTTGAAATTCTTTGACCTAAAATGAGCAGAATTTCGGATGATTTTTGGTGCGAAGGAGTTTCGTAAGGCTGACGCCTACAAACGACGACAAACCGAAAAGCACTGAAATTCTGCCATTTTAGGCAGGTTCGGATTATTCGTGTTTGCTTAACATAAGTTCAATATTTTGATCGGAATATTCGATTTCCGATGAAAAAAGCCGCGCGGTATCAATTAATTTTTCCGTTGAAAAGCCGCCGGAACGATCCTTTGCAATGCGGCAGATGATTTCGCTGAACATCAGCGCCATCTCTAATCTTTCTTTAAAAAGATCATCATCCATTGCTCCAAATAAATGGCGATAGATAAAATAAGCGGAAAGCTGCTCCAAGGGAAGAGCCCATTCTTGCTCCCTTAAAATATCGGCAACATTTAAACCTTTTAAATATTCATCTAAATCAGGAGTCATCTTTTCTGCCTTCAAAAGGAGATTTCTCCATTCATCGAAGCTTTTTGCAGAGATGGAATAATCATTAAAAATGATTTCTTTCCGTTTAAAATAGGGAAGTGCCCGATCTTGAAGAATTTTCATAATCGCGTTTCGTTTTAAAATAAATTCTTCTTCCCATTCTTCTATGATGAGTATATTATTAATGAGAGGCACCCATTGGGTTGCTTCCTTTTGGGTTAGGATCAGTCTTGCGGCTTCTTCGCAGCAAAGGCCAAGCCCAAGTTCTTCAAAATGCACGAAATTATTTCGAAATCTTGGATGATCGGCGCAGATTTGGCATAATGCGGCCTCTCCTTTTTGAGAAATAATATCGCAAAGCCCCGTTTGATTTAAGAAGGGGCATCGCTCTTTGGAATCAAGAATAAAATGGGCGCCATCTTCAAATGAAATTGAAATTTTAAGCTTTTCTCCCAAATCATCATGAAAGGATTGATAAAGCGCCAATGCCTGATCGTCGATATCGATTTCCCAGCCAATGCAGCAGCTATGGCGGCAGCGATCGGCAATACATTTGAATTTATGATAATAGTTTGGTACTAAAATGCTCATCCTTCAAGTTCCTTTAACAGAGCTTTGCAACCCTTGCTGATATCGCTGAAAGCCTCGTTAAAATTTCCGCTATACCAAGGATCAGCCACATCGCGGCTTTCTCCGGTATAACTCATCAGCATCTTCACCTTTTCTTGGGGATCACTGCCAAAAATGCGCAGTGCATTGCGCAAATTATAGCGATCCATGCAAAGAAAAAGATCATATTGCTCATAATCCGAGCGCCTGAGCTGCACTGCATATTTTCCCTTGCAGCTGATCCCTTGCTCCGAAAGTTTTTCTCTTGCCGGAGGATAAACAGGATTGCCGATCTCTTCAGTGCTGGTTGCTGAGGAAGCAATAAAATAGCGGCTTTCAGCATTGATTTTCTGCACCATGTCTTTTAGGATAAATTCCCCCATGGGTGAACGGCAAATATTGCCGTGGCATACAAACATTATTTTAGTCATTTTTAAAGCTCCGTTTTTAGTGAAAAAGCATCCTGCAGATCGGTTGAGATGCGCTGCATGGTTGCAAAATCAGGCTTAACAACCTTTCTATCATAGGTGATCAAACCATTGGTTTCATCCTCAACATCGCTTACTTGGGTTAAAACGGCGCCATTGAGGCCATTTTCAATCAATGGAATGATCTCTTCTTGATAAAGCTCTGCCAAGCCTTTGGTGAATTCTTCGCGCGTTTTATAGTAACGATAGCCATAGGTTTTATCTAAATTAAAGGAGTGGTCCTGAATTTTGCAGGAATAGCCGCCGAATTCAGAAAGAATAGCAGGTTTTTTAGGCGAAATCTTCATCTGAAGTTTTCTGAAATAAATGTGTTCGCTTGTAACATCGCTTTTTTTCTTGGTAAACCAACCGGAAGTGGTATCCCAGATGCGAGTAGGATCCAATGCCCTCATTTTATCATAAATTCGGTCTGCATCATATTGCCCCCACCCTTCGTTAAAAATTGTATAGTAACAGATAGAGGGGTGATTATAAAGAAGCTCCGCAGTGGCTTTTGCTTCCTTTTCAAAAATCGCTTTTCTTCTTCGCGTTGCAGGGCGCTCGGGCAAATTTTTTAAACCAATGGTCGGCAAGACTGTGTCTAAAAGATAATTGTATTTTCCGTTATTCACCATGTCTTGAAAAATAATCATGCCATGTTTATCACAAAAATAGTAAAAAAGCTCCGGCTCAATTTTGATATGCTTGCGCAGCATATTAAACCCAAGATCTTTTGCTGTTTTGATATCATAAAGATATCCTTCGGGAGAGGCAGGAAGGTAGATGCCATCGCTGTAATATCCCTGATCAAGAAGACCATGAAAGAAATAAGGCTTTCCGTTGAGGCAGATATAGGATTGGCCCGATTTTTCTTCTATAGTAATGGTGCGAAGGCCGAAATAGGATTGGATTTGGTCCTTGCCGGAAATAAGAGTAAAGGAATAAAGGTGCGGATTTTCGGGGGACCAATGAATAGGATCATCAATTTCTAATGTAAAGCGGTCTCCAATATAGGAAAACTCTTTGCCATTGAATTTAATTCTTTTTTCAGCGGCGCCACCTTTGGTTTCAATTGTGGCCGCCGAAAGAGTAGTTGTAATTCGAATGGATTCAATATAATTTTCCGGCACCATCTCCATCCAAACCGATTGCCATATTCCGCTGATAGGGGTATACCACATTCCGCCGCGCTTTTTTCTTTGCTTTCCATAGGTGTAGTTTTGGTCAAGCGCATCGATTACCTCAAGGGATATTTGATTTTCGCCATCTTTGCAATAATCGGTGACATCAAAGGTGAAGGGAAGATATCCTCCCCGATGGCTTCCTGCCGCCTCTCCATTAATTTTGAGGAAGCAAATTTGGTCAACAGCGCCGAAATGAAGCAAAATTCGATGCCCGTTTCTTTTATAGACCGAGATGGAACGCTCATAGAGGTAATGTTCGCCTTTTTTCAGCGCGCGCCCTACTCCGGAAAGGATTGATTCCGGCGGGAAGGGAACTTGAATTTTTCCAATCTCTTTTTTCTGATCTTTATAAAGAACAGAAAGATTCCATTCGCCGCAAAGAGAGGTATAATCCTCTCGGCGCATTTGAGGGCGCGGGTATTCTTCCCATGGATTTTGTGCCCCAAAAGGAGTGTGAAGGTCAACGGTGCGCACCTTTCTTGGTGCTTTTGTTAAAATGTAATATAAAATTAAAATCAGAGCAGCAAAAAGAGCAGCCAAAAAGATATTGGCATTGGGAATAAAGGAAGTGGTTCCGTCATTATTGGTGATCAATTCGGCATCCCTTAAAACCCATTGGCCAATATATGGGCCAATCAACCCGGGAATCAATACCTGGGAAAAAATGCGTATCCCTTGGAATCTTCCTGCTTTTCCCAAAGGGGTTAAATCGCGGATTTTAGCGCCGAATACGGCCATGCCCGAAAGATAACCGGCCATCATGAAGAGGGAACCGATAAAAACGAGAATAGTATTTTTAAAAAGATAAAGAATGGCGTATCCCAAGATCAACCAAGCGATAGCAAAAATTGCGGAATAGCGAAATCCTTTTTTATCATAAACCTTTCCCCAAAAGAAGGTGATAACCGACGCAATAATAATGGCAGGAGCCATGATCATAACATAGTTTGTCATCTTCAGAGAAACCTCATAATAGAGGATCAGATAAGGCATGAAGATCTGAATGGAAATATTAAAAATAATAAATCCAAAAAGATGCAGATAAAGGCGCAGGTTTTCTTTAATAACAGAAGGCCGAAAACTATAGATCAGATTTTCGAAATAGCCGCTTTTACTTGGCTTGATGGGTTGATCTTTAATAATGAAGCACCCAAGAATTCCCACCAAGATCACAACTGCGCCGATAATACCGAAAATCCATGTCCAGCTATCTGCTTTATTTAAATCAAAGGCCATAAATCCGCCAAAAACAACAAGGATAGCAACCAAAGGCATCATGGCATTGATCCCCTCCGCCGCGCCTCTGTTTGCAGAAGTGGTGGAATCGGTTACCCATGCATTAAATGCGGCATCATTAGCGGATGAGCCCAAAAAGGTCATCAGGCAATCCAAAGCGATTGTAATTGAAACACCGAGGGTAATGGCATTAATTGTTGCCGGAAGAATGGCTTCCAGCAGTTCAAGCCGAAGCAGCATGAAGGATAAAATAGAAATACCCCAAAGAATATATCCGCTGCAGATAAAGAGCTTCCTCTTTCCGATTCGATCGGATAATGCGCCGATCAAAAGGGTTGTAATAGTGGCGGCTGCAGCGCTTGCTGCCACCATATTGGATATATCAGCAGCGCTTGCATGAAACATTTTATAAATGAAAACATTTAAATACATGTTTTCAACAACCCATGCAATCTGCCCCACTAAACTAAAGAGGGTTAGTGCAAGGAAAAATCGAGGAGAAGGATTTTTTTTCATCGATGTAATGCCTCCGAAAATTTTATGATTTTATGATACTATTTTTTAAAATATAAATCAACCTCTATTTTGATTGCATTTTTATGAAAAATTGCTATAATAATGATATAATAATTGAAAGGATATCCATAAAATATGAAGCAAACTCTTGAAGAAATTGTTGTAAATAAATTAATGGAGCGCGCGTGGCGCATTTCCTTTGCTGAATCTTGCACTGCCGGTTTGGCATCGGCAAGGCTTGTTAATGTGGCAAATGCTTCGAAGGTATTTGATGCTTCTTTTGTAACCTATGCGAATAAGGCAAAGATTTCTTATCTTGGCGTGTCTGAAATGTCAATCGATCATTTCGGCGTTGTAAGCGAGCAGGTTGCTCTTGAAATGGCGCTTGGCGCCGCCAAAGCAAATGATGCCGAGGTTGGCGTTGGTATTTCCGGTATTGCAGGGCCCGGAGGCGGATCCGAGAAGAAGCCTGTCGGAATGGTCTGCTTTGGCTTTAAAATCGGGGAAGAATCCTTTTCTGCCACCTGCCAATTTGGTGATTTAGGGCGCGAAAGGGTAAGGGCCGAGGCTGTAGAATTTGTATTTAAAACACTTGTTGAAAAGCTTTAAAGAAAAAATCGTAATGCAGATGCATTACGATTTTTTTCAGACTGTCAAAAAAGTCCCCGACCGCAGAAAAATGAAAGAAAGCAAACAGATTGTACCACTCAATAAATCAAGAAAGAGAAAGAGATGTCATTCTTTTTTTTTGTTCTCTTTAAAAGGAAAAAATCCGCATGGTAATGCGGATTTCACTAGAATTTTTCTGCTATCCGCCAAACCGCTCTCTACCGTACCTATGTACGCCGACGAGACCGGTTTGACGAATTCGGAAACATTTTTAAAAGTCTCATCAGCGTGTCAAAGATAATAAAACGGAGTTCTTTGACACGCTGAAAAATCGTAATGCAGATGCATTACGATTTTTTTGATGCACAAATACCGGCGAGTCGCCCGGGGCTCCAGGCCCATTGCAGATTGAATCCGCCGCAATCTCCGTCGATATCCAATATTTCGCCGCAAGCATAAAGGCCGGGGGAAATGCGGCTTTCCAATGTTTTGGAATCGAATTCATCGGTGCTGATTCCACCGGCGGTAACTTGGGCCTGATCCATTCCCATAGGTTCTTTTAGAACAACAGATAATTCTTTGGTTAGTTTACATAACTTTTTAATTTTATCGTTGCTTATTTCGCAAATTTTTACTCCAAAGGGGATCTTTGCCTCTTTGACCAAAACTTTCCCAAGGCGATTATGAAGAATACCTATCATAAAATCATCGGTTATAAGATCGGTGCTTTTTCTTCGAATTAATTCGTTTAAAAGAGCGCTTTCGCTCATTTGAGGAAGAAAATCAAGATGAGCTTCCCAGCAACCTTTTTTGCTACATGCATCTCTTGATATTTCAAAGATTACAGGGCCGGAAAGGCCATAATCTGTAAACTGCAATTCTCCTTCGGAAGTTGCTTTTTTTACTTCGTTATGAAGAATAGAAACCTTGCAATTTGCCCGAACACCTTTCAGGGATTTGATATTATCCCAATCGGTTTTAATTTGTACCAAGGATGGGCGCAACCGCGTTGCTTTATGGCCGAGGCTTTGCAATAATTTATATCCCGATAAGGAGCCGCCAAGCTTTGTGCCGGCCAAACCGCCGCAAGCAATAATCAGGCGGTCGCAGATAAGCTGCTCATCTTTGCTTTCTAAAATGTATTTTTGCCCGGATTTGCGGATCTTTAGAATTTCAAAATCGGTACGCAAAGAGATATTCGGTTTGTTTAATGCAAATCTAAGGGTATCAACTACCGAATTTGCTTGCTCGGAATAGGGGTAAACCTTACCGTTATTCTCATTCATGGTGAATAGCCCGAGAGAACGGAACCAATCGAGGGTTTCATTCGGCGGAAATTTCTCTAAAGCAAAATTGACAAATGCCGGATCCTCGCCATGATAGCGCCCATCAAGGGGCTGAAGATTGGTCAGATTGCATCGGCCGTTGCCGGTGGCGGCAAGTTTTTTGCCAACACGCGCCTGTTTTTCCAAAAGGTATATCTTATTTTCTTTTGTATCGGATGCAGCAAGAGCTGCGGCCATTCCTGATGCGCCGGCGCCAATGATTGCAATGATCATTTTATAAAATCCTTTCGAATTACGTTTTTTGGCTCATTATTCGATAACTTCTAATAAAAATGAAAAGGGGCGAAAGCCATCGTTGCAGGAAATCATGGCAGAATGCTCATTTTTCATCCATCCATCAAAGAAATTTCCGCCGCCATTTGCTAATTCTTTTGCAAAGGATTCCATGCATTTCCAGGCTTCGGGGCAAAAATCTTCGGGTTTTTAACCATTTTCGCAGATGAAAATGTCGCCTTCTTTGATCTGGCAAGCATGCTCTATCGGATTTTCATATTTTTCAATTAAATCCTGATAGGTGGTTTGCCGAATGGCTGTAATTTTTATTTTATTCATTTGAATTCTCCGTATGATTTTTGAATTAATGTGCAGACTATAGAAAAAGGAGGTATAGAAAATGATCGAACAAGATACAATTAAACTCCTGCGTGAATGCGATGCAGGAGTAAAGATGGGCGTTTCTTCCATCGATGATGTATACGACTTTGTAAAAAATGAGAAGTTTCGCCAAGAATTAAATGCCTGTAAAGATGAGCATAACAAGCTGAATGCAGAAATTCAAAATCTGCTTGGCCGCTATCATGATGATGGCAAGGAACCTAATCCCATGGCCAAGGGAATGTCTTGGATCAAAACCAAGGCAATGCTCAGCATTGATAGCTCCGATTCCATGATTGCCGATCTGATGACCGATGGCTGCAATATGGGAGTGAAATCATTAAATCGCTATCTGAATCAATATGAAGCGGCTGATGAGGTTTCAAAAGATATCTGCAAAAGATTGATCAATCTGGAAGAGAAGCTTGCAATCCAAATTCGATGCTATCTTTAAAGAAGAATGCAAAGAAGCAAACCGAGAATGAAAGAAATGCCGGCGGCAATGAGCTTCCCCTTGCTAAGCTTTGGGGCTTTTTGCCGCCGCTTTGCCTTTGCCTTTGAGGAATCTTTGCCCATTGCATCGAGAAATTCCACTTCTTTAAAAATAAACAAGGCGCTGAATACCAAATAAAGAGCATATAAGAAAAATGCAGGTGCAACGGTAAGTTTTGCGAGAAGGGCGCTATCGGAAAAATAAGAAATATAAATAAACGCCAAAGCCCATGCTGCCAAAAAGATGGGCACCAAGCTATCGGGTAATTCCATAGGATTTTGTTGTTGTTTCTTTTTTGCCATGTATCATATCTCCTTGTTTTTTTGTTATTATATCATTGTTTTTCGAAAAAATCTATAATCAGAATAAAAAAATGACCGCGTTTGCGGTCATTTTTTATCAGAGCTTTAATTCCTCGCTCCATCCTTTTGTGAACCCCACTGCTTCATCGGAAGGGATTGAAACCTTTGCATCTTTTGTTTTGTGATGCGGTTGAGTAAGGGGAAGGGTGGAGTAAAGGGGAATAATGTCCTTCTTTTTCTTATCTTCCATATTCGATCCTCCAAACTTATTGTTTCCTCTTTTTTGGGGGAATATCAGCGGAAATAGCAGGAAAAATAATGTTATATCTTGTGATAAGGAGATTGTTTAATAATTATAGCGTTGAATAAGGCTTAATAAAATAAAAAAAGAAGGCACCTGCAAAGGTGCCTTCCTTTTCTGGTACGCCCGACTGGATTCGAACCAGCGGCCTTCAGAGTCGGAGTCTGACGCGCTATCCAACTGCGCTACGGGCGCATATTACGGTTTTTTATTATACTATCGTTTTTTTAAAAATGCAACCTTTTTTTAAAAAGTTCTTGAAATTTGAAAAAGGTTGCATTTTTTTTATTTATATGTTATCATGAATTAAATAATTTGATGGAGGATGCCTCAAAAATGGCGAATTCTGAAATTTTTAAAACAGTATTTAAAGGGTATAATAAAGATGAGGTTGTGGCTTATATCGATCAAATGAATCGGCAGATGGTGCAGCTTCAAGATGAATTGAGCCTTGCAATGAGCCGATTGCAGCAGATGGAAGATCAGCAGCAGGAAGATAAAGAAGCGCAAGCGCTTGCCGCCGCCGATGAAGCATCGATGCGCGAAGCATTAATTGCGGAATTAACTCCGATTTTAACCGAGCAGATTCGCAAGGAAGCGGAAGAGGCCATTCGCCCTGAATTGGAGCAGGAAATTCGCCGCCAGCTGGAAGGGGAGCTTACTCCGAAGTATGAAAAAATTGTTCGTACCGAGGTGACCAACCGCGCCCAAATGCAAGCGGAAGAGCTTCATGATTTGAAGCATCGCGCTCAATTATATGATGAAAATCGCGAAATTCTTGCGGAGTTGATGATCAGAGCCAAGGCTGATGCTGCCGGCATTATTAAAGATGCCGAAGATCATGCAAAAGCCCTTCGGGATGAAGCTGAGCAGAAGTTTCGTTTATTAATGTCGGATTATGAAATGCTCAAATCTAATCTTCTCAATGCTAAAAATGAAGCATCTGATAAGTTGATGAGTGCTCTTAAAACATTAGCAGAGTTTGAAAAACGTTTTTCTATTGCTGATCAAGATATAGCTCATTCTCAAAAGCATTTAACCGATCAATAAGTTTAATCGCCTTCGATTTTTGAAGGCGATTTTTTATATTCGATTGAATAAACCAATGAAGTATTTTCATCCGTTTTTTAACGCATACTAATGCGGGTGATGAAAATTGTTGACGCGAAGAAGCGGTTATTTTTTTATATTATTGATGATGGCATTTGTTGCAATGATTTTTCGAGTATTTTGGCTTTCAACAGGGGAGAGAGCAGCTTTTGCAAAAAGCGTCATTGGAAGCCGGCAAACAGATTTAACATTGTACCATACCAAAGGGATTATCTACGATAGCGAATTGCGGCCCCTTGCCGGCAATCAACCTTGCTACTATTTGGTTATTGATCCGCGAAACTTTGATTCAAGAAATGTTAAAACCATTGCATCAGCCTGCAATGCAGATGCAGAAATTTTGAATCAAAAGATTAAAAAGGAAACCCCGTTTGTATTGAAAAGCGAGAAACCCTTTCGCCAAATCGAAGGAATTATTTGCTATGAAGGTGTTTGCCGATATAGCGGTTATGCCTCCCATTTGATTGGATATTTAGATAGCGCCGGTCAGGTTGGCTTGGCAGGGGTTGAAAAAGAATTTAATGATTATTTGAATCTTTTTTCTTCATCGGTTTCTATTGAATACGAAGCAGATGCATTGAATGGGATGATACCAACTGAAGAATTAACGCTAAAAGCAAATGATTCCACAAATAATGGGTTGATTTTAACATTGGATCAGTCTCTTTGCAAGGTTTTAGAGGAATCGATGAATCAGCATATTCAAAAAGGGGCGGCAATCATTTTGGATTGCAAAAGCGGCGAAATCAAAGCCCTATGCTCTCGCCCTGATTACGAGGAAGATCGAATTGCAGATTATTTAAGTTCAGAAAACGGAGAATTAATCAATCGGGCACTTTCTTCCCAAGTGGTTGGCTCTGTTTTTAAAATTGTGGTAACCGCTGCGGCGTTGGAGGAGGGATTGGGTGATTTTGTTTATTCCTGCAGCGGCGGCATTATGATCAGCGAAAAAATGATTGCTTGCCATGATCATAAAGGCCATGGGGAGATTGGTTTGAAGGATGCTTTTTCGGAATCCTGCAATTCTTATTTTATCGCATTGGGACAGATGCTGGGGGGCGAGGCTATATTAGAAATGGCTAATCGATTTGGATTTGGTCAATCATTTGATATTATAGGCTCTATTTCGGCCTCGAAAGGAAATCTTCCTGATGAAGCGGGCGGGCTTTCCCTTGCGAATCTATCAATAGGGCAGGGAGAGTTGATTGCTTCTCCTTTGCAGATTGCGCGAATGACAGCTGCAATCGCGAATGGTGGAACTCTTCTTCCGATCAATGCCTATAAAGGCTTATATTTAAACGAAAAAATTAAAGAGCCAGAGGAAAAGATAGCGGGGAAGAAGATATTATCGGAAGAAATCGCCAAAATTATTCAAGGATTCTGTATTGAAACGGTAGAAACCGGTACAGGAACAGCCGCCAAACCTTCTATTGGTTTGGCAGGCGGGAAAACCTCAAGCGCGGAAACAGGCATTATCAAAAACGGAAAAGAGCAACTCAATGTTTATTTTACCGGTTTTTATCCTGCGGAAGATCCGCAATATGTGATCACTGTTTTTGCCGAAGATGGTGTTTCGGGCGGAAAAACCTGCGGACCCGTTTTTCAGGAGGTTTGCGATTTTATCGGTGAAAATTTCTTGACACCATAAAAAAGTATGATATAATGATAAAAGTATGATAATGATGAGAAATCTCGTCTTTTCGTCCGCGGTACAGAGAGAAAGGGATTGGTGAGAGCCTTTCAAAGCGGAAGGGGAGAATGTTGGCTGTTTTTCTGAATCATGCCGCAATGTCTGCGTTATGGGCTAAAGTAAGAGTGGCACTTTTCGTGCAATCAGGGTGGTACCGCGGATAATTATATTCCGTCCCTGCTTGTTATGAGAAGTGTTTTATTTTTTTATAAGGAGAGCATGCAATGAAGTACATGGGGTTAAACGAAATCAGAGAAAAATATCTTTCTTTCTTTGAATCCAAAGGTCATTTGAGGCTGAATAGTTTTTCGCTTGTTCCGCAAAACGATAAATCGCTTTTGCTGATCAATTCCGGCATGGCGCCGATGAAGAAATATTTTACCGGAGAGGTTACTCCGCCCTGCAATCGGATTACCACCTGCCAGAAATGTATTCGTACTCCCGATCTGGAGCGCGTTGGCCATACTGCCCGTCATGGCACTTTTTTTGAAATGCTGGGCAACTTCTCTTTCGGCGATTATTTTAAAGAGCAGGCAATTGCTTGGGCTTGGGAATTTTTAACCGAAGTGATGGAAATTCCCGGCGAGCTTCTCTGGCCTTCTATTTATGAAAGCGATGATGAAGCATATCAGATTTGGAGAGAGCAGATCGGTGTGCCGGCAGAGCGGATCGTTCGCCTTGGTAAAGCCGATAATTTCTGGGAGCATGGTACCGGTCCTTGCGGGCCCTGCAGCGAGATTTACTTTGATCGCGGCGAAAAATACGGTTGCGGTTCCCCCGATTGCAAGCCCGGTTGCGATTGCGATCGTTATATGGAAATCTGGAATAATGTATTCTCCCAATTCAATAATATGGGTGATGGCACTTATACTGAACTTGAGCATAAGAATATCGATACCGGTATGGGCCTTGAGCGCCTTGCTTGCGTTATGCAGGGTGTTGATAATATGTTTGAGGTGGATACCATTCGTAATACCTTGGATCGGGTTTGCGAAATTGCAAATGTGGAGTATGGTGTTGATGCGAATAAGGATATTTCAATCCGCGCTATTACTGACCATGCCCGCGCCGCAACCTTTATGATCTGCGATGGTATTATTCCCTCAAATGAAGGGCGCGGATATGTGCTTCGCCGCTTGATTCGCCGCGCTGCGCGTCATGGAAAGCTTCTTGGTATTAATGATGCCTTCTTGCCGCTGCTTTGCGATGTTGTTATCCGCGAAAATAAGAGCGGATATCCCGAACTTTTCGAGAAGGAAAGCCTCATTAAAAAGGTAATTTCTTTCGAGGAAGAATCCTTTTCCAAAACAATCGACCAAGGCCTTGCCATTCTTGAAGAGCTTACTGCAAAGGGAGGCACTCTTTCCGGCGCCGATGCCTTTAAACTTTATGATACTTATGGATTCCCCCTTGATCTGACCAAAGATATTCTGGAAGAAAAGGGAATGAAGGTGGATGAAGAAGGCTTTAAGAAGCTGATGGAAGAGCAACGCGAAAAAGCGCGTTCTTCCCGAAAAGCCGCCGATGCCGAATCTTGGAAGAGCGATGAGCTTTCTCTTGAGGATGTGGAAAAGACTGTATTCTGCGGTTATACTTCCGATGCCGCCGAAGGTGAAGTGCTGGCCCTTGTTGTTGACGGAGAGCGTAAAAACGCCGTTGCTGCCGGTGAGAAGGCAGTCGTTGTATTAAGCGAGACTCCTTTCTATGGTGAGGGCGGCGGTCAGGTCGGCGATACCGGTCTTTTAACTGCATCGGGTGTTTCATTCACTGTTGAGAATACTACTAAGACAGCGGGTGGCGTTTATCTGCATTTTGGTACCCTTGAAGAGGGAATTCTTTCTCTGGGCGATAAGGTTCATGCTGCAATTAATGTTGAGCGTAGAAATGCAATCCGCCGCAATCATACCGCGGCCCATCTTTTGCAGGGCGCTTTGAGAGAGGTTCTCGGGAACCATGTGGAGCAGGCCGGTCAGCTGGTTAATGATCGGGCAGTTCGTTTCGACTTTACTCATTTTACCGCTCTTTCTGCCGAAGAATTGCAGGCTGTTGAAGATCGGGTAAACGAAGTGATTCTCGCCGGCATTGAAGTTTTGAATTATGAAGCGGGGATCGAGGAGGCTCGCGCCAAAGGAGCTATGGCTCTTTTTGGTGAGAAATATGGTGATCGGGTGCGCGTTGTTGAAATCCCCGGTGCATCGATCGAGCTTTGCGGCGGCACTCATGTTGGAAATACCGGAAAGATGGGCTTATTTAAGATCCTTGGCGAAAATGGTATTGCTTCCGGTGTTCGTCGGATCGAGGCGGTAACCGGTGCCGGTGTTTTGGATCTTTTGCGTAGCTATCGCAATGAGATCGATTCTGCAGCCGCTGCATTGAAATGCAATAATGCTCAAAATCTTGTTCCTAAATGCATCTCCTTGATGGAAGAAGTGAAAACCTTAAATAGCGCGCTTGCTGCAGCCAATAAAAAGATGGCCGAGCAGCAAACCGGCTCTTTGCTGGATAATGCAGTTGAGCTTGATGGCATTCGCGTTGTTACTGCGCTCTTTAAAGACGCTGATATTAAAACTCTGCGTGAGCTTGGCGATGATTTGAAGGCAAATCACGATGATCTTTGCGCTGTTATTGCAAATGTCAGCGATGCAAAAGGAAATCTTTTGGTTGTTTGCGGCAAAGAGGCGGTAGCCAAAGGAATCATGGCAGGGAAGCTTGTTGGCATGGTTGCCGGTGTTACCGGCGGTAAAGGCGGTGGAAAGCCTGATAGCGCAATGGCCGGTATTGGCGATTCTTCCAAGGTTGACGAAGCACTTGGTCGGGTGGTTTCTTTTGTTGAGAGTATGAAAAAATAAGGAGGATATCGGAATGAACGACTGCATCTTTTGTAAAATAGCAAAAGGCGAGATCCCTTCCAATAAGGTTTATGAAGATGATCAGGTTTTGGTTTTTCATGACCTTAATCCCAGCGCAAAGGTTCATCTTCTTTTGATCCCCAAAATGCATATTGCAAATATGATGGAAATCAATGAAGAAAATAGCGCTGTCGTTGCTCATATCTATGAAGTGATTGCAAAGCTTGCCAAGGAATTAAGGCTTGAAAAGGGTTTTCGAGTGGTAAGTAATTGCAATGAATATGGCGGCCAGACTGTTTTCCACCTTCATTTCCATCTGCTTGGCGGAGAGCAGCTGCGCGGTGCTATGTGCTAAAGGAGGCAAATAATGGATACTTATAAATTGAAGGTTGCAGGGCTGGAGCGCGATTTGCCCATCTGCCCTGTTAATGAACATTTGGATATTGCTGCATTTGTTATCTTTGGTGATGTTGAATTAACGGTTGCTTGCGCAAAAGAGTTGATTGAAAAGATGCCGCCTCATGATGTGATTATCACCGCTGAATCCAAAGGAATTCCGCTGATCCATGAAATTGCGCGGCAAACCGGTGAAAACCGCTATGTTTTGGCGCGTAAGGCACCCAAACTCTATATGAAAGACGTTTTTACCGTTGAAGTGGATTCTATTACTACAGTTAATAAGCAAATTCTCTGCATTGATGGCGAAGATGTTGAAATGATGCGCGGGAAGCGTGTTGTAATTGTAGACGATGTGATTTCAACCGGTGAATCTTTAAAGGCCCTTGAAACTTTGGTTGAAAAGGCCGGCGGCGAAATTGTTGCAAAAATGGCAATTCTCGCCGAAGGCGATGCCATCGAGCGTGATGATATCATCACCCTTGCGCCTTTACCTTTGTTTTTTAAATAATTTTTTTGAGCCTCTGCGCAAACGCGCAGAGGCTCTTCTTTTTTAATTTGTTTATCTTTAAGAAAAGAGAATTCCTCTTAGATTGAATAAAGATAAATGATAAGACCTAAAATGATAAAGGAGTGATCATTGTTTTATGAACAATATAATGCAAAGGAAGGAAGCTTGAATGGTAAAATTAAAACCGAACCATGGGAAACGCGAGATTATTGAAGTTGATGGAGTATTATATCGCCGATTGCCGATTAAAACCCATGTTATAACCGATCAAGATGATATCATAGAGGTGGCGGAGCAGTATGCTAAAGAATTTATGGAAAAAGGCGATGTTCTTTTTATCTCTGAAAAGTGCGTGGCCTGTACGCAAAAAAGAGCCATTCCCATGAAAGAAATTGATCCAAGCCCGCTGGCGAGATTTCTTTGCAGATTTGTATATAAATCTCCCTATGGAATAGGGCTCAGTATTCCGGAAACCATGGAAATGGCGCTTCAAGAATGCGGAACAGCGAAAATCATCTGGGCAGCATTTTGGTCTGCAATCGGAAAGCTGTTCGGGAAGCGCGGTATTTTTTATGATATAGCCGGTGCAAAGGCGCGATCTATCGATGGCCCCTGCGATTGTACACTTCCGCCCTATAATCATTATGTTGTTCTTGGGCCGGAAGAACCTGATGAAGTGGCAAAAGAAATTAAAAAGCGGCTTGGATTTGAGGTTTGCATTGTTGATGTAAATGATTTGGATGGGGAGGTGCTTGGTGCCTCTGATTCGGCAATGGATCGAGAGCTTTTTGCTCGCATTTTAATTGATAATCCGCTCGGTCAAAGCGGCCAGCAAACACCTATGGGCATTATCCGTAAAGTAAAATAAAAATCGACAGGTTAAGACCTGTCGATTTTTTGTCTATGGGCTACAAAAAAGATATTTTGGGCAGTTTTGCGTATGAATTCGAACTCTTACAGAAAATGAAATCCTTGCTGACGCAAGGATGAAATCAGCTAAAGCTGATGAAATCTTCGGCTTTGCCTCAGATGAAATTAAATCCACCCATCCGCCGTCGAGGCGGATTTCACCCAACGAAGTTGGATTTCATCGTCGAAGACGATTTCACCCACCCGCAAGGGTGGATTTAGTTGAAAAAAGCACCGACAAAGTCGATGCTTTTTTCTGGTGGAGGCGAGGGGAATCGAACCCCTGTCCGAAAACCCATTCGCATAACTTTCTACGCGTTTAGTTTATCTATTAGATTTCCCTCGGCAATCCGCCGATAAACAGGCTGATTGCGTTGGTAGCTTCATAATACATTTACGGGGCAAAGCTTGACCGTAAACGTTCACCACTGAAAATGACACCCCAAAAGCGCTCGTGGTCCTTCGCCTCGGGATGACGCGCCGTTAATTAGGCAGCGTAAGCTAATTTATTATTGTTAGCGTTTATTTTTAAGTTACACATTTTAAGGTGGTTGTGCGCCACCACGCGCTTATCATACTTCAAGATCCCCGTCGAAACCTTTACGCCCCCATGGGAATCTTAAATAGTTTACCATAAAGAAATGAAAAAATAAAGAAAAATTCAAAAAATTATCGGAATGCAGTTTCGCGAAGGAATTTAATGGATTCCTCAACCCAGATAATGGGACGGTTTTCCATATATTTAGTCTTATAATTTCCGTCTTGATCCTTTGCTGTTGTGCGTTCGTCGCAAAGGGCAAGACCATGCACTCCGGTAGGAAAGATATGCAATTCAAAAGGAACCTTTGCGTTATCCAACGCATCTGCCATCATGATGGAATTCTTAACCGGAACCACTTCATCGGTAGCGGTATGCCAAAGAAAAGTGGGGGGATAATTGGCTGTAACCTGCTTTTCGATAGAAACAAGATCCAATATTTCTTGATCGGCGTCTTTTCCGACTAAATTATTAAAAGAGCCGCGATGAGCCATGGGGCCGGAAGTGATAACAGGGTAAGAAAGAATGGCAGCGTTTGGCTTAACCATTTCATTGCTTCCAAGGGCTTCTTTTACAAAATCACAATGCCAAAATGCACCAACAGATGCGGCAAGATGCCCGCCTGCAGAAAAACCGATAACAGCGATTTTATCAGTATCGATATTCCAATCGTCCGCATTTTCCCGAATGGTTTTGATCGCGGTCAGCGCTTCAAAAAGGCAACGCGGAAAAGCTGCATCTTCACTAACTGAATAGTGAACAATAAACGCAGCCATATCCTCGGCAATAAATTGAAGCGCAATGGGTTCTGCTTCTCGCTCGGAGCGCATACCATATCCGCCGCCGGGGATCACAACGATCGCGGGCCGCTTTCTGCCTTTAGAATACTCATTAAAATTAGAGGGGAGCAAGCAATTCATAAAGGCACGATGCCCCTCTCCTAAATTAAGACGTTCATAATCAAGGTTTAAATCAACTTTAAATGTTTCCATGTTATCTCCTTAAAAATCGTTGTTGCGCTGCTTTAAGCGCACTTCCATTTCGCGGCTTGCTTCCTTTTTGGCAAGGGTTTCGCGCTTATCGTATAATTTTTTTCCTCGGCATAGCCCAAGCTCCATTTTAACCCGCGGCCCGCTGAAATAGAGGGATAGGGGAATAAGCGTTAAGCCATCTTGCTTGGTCTTGCCAAAAAGAGACATAATTTCTTTTTTATGCATTAAGAGCTTTTTAAGGCGCAGGGGATCTTTATTAAAAATATTTCCTTGCTCATAGGGGGAAATGTGCATTCCATGAACAAATAGTTCTCCGTTATCAAATTCGCAATAGCTATCTTTTAAATTAACTCTGCCCTGACGAATGGATTTGATTTCGGTTCCAAAAAGAGCGATTCCTGCTTCGTATGTTTCAAGAACAAAATAGTCAAAGGTTGCTTTTTTGTTTCTTGCAATATATTTTTTAGGTTCTTGCTTCATAATATTTCTTTCTCCTTGTGTAAATATAATAACACAATCCTTGAAAAAGTAAAGATTTTTTGTTAAACTTTTTTATTCCATTAATGCAAAAAATGTTGTATAATATTCTTGTAAAATTTTGCAGAAAGGATGCGGGGATTTGTATAAGATCGGGGACCGTGTTTTCTATCCCATGCATGGAGCGGGATACATTGAGAACATTGAGATTAAAACAGTTGGTGGCCAAGCAAGGGAATATTATGCGGTTAAGATCATATGCGGAAATATCCTCTTAATGCTTCCTGTTGAGGGCGGAAAGATTCAGCTTCGCGATATTATTTCAAAAGAAGAAGCGCAAAAGATCTTGCTTTATTTTGAAGATTGCAGCATTGATACCGAAGGGTCTTGGGGGCGCAGATATAAAGAGAATATGGAGAAACTTAAACTTGGCATTCCCAAAGATACAGTTGATGTGGTTAAGGCCTTAATGATTCGAGATAAGAATGTGGGGCTTTCTACCGGCGATCGTCAGGTTATGGTGATGGCGAAGAACATTTTGTGCTCCGAGCTTTCCTTTGCTCTTGAGCGCGAAATTCCAGATCTTCAGAAAGAATTGCAAAATATGGTGGATGCCCAAGTATTAGAATTTGAACCGAATGGTAGGTGATTGCGCCATGCTAAAAAAGAAAAACTGCGCTGCGGTATTGGTTTGCGCAGGAAGCGGCAGCCGAATGGGGGAGGTTTGCAAAGATAAGTTGATGCTTGATCTTTGCGGTCGCCCTGCGGTTTCTTATGCGATTGAGGCATATGCAACGGCTAAAAATATTGCCTACATTGTTATTGTAACCCGTAAGGAATTGATTTCAACCTATCAGGAACTGCTTCAAAAATATGGGCATGGGATTTCGTCGATAGTTGTCGAAGGCGGCGCAGAGCGTACAGAATCGGTTTTAAATGGTGTGCATTATGTGCCGGAAAAATATTCTCATGTTGCTATTGCCGATGGGGCTCGCCCGTTGATTCGAACAGATGATATTGATAAAACCATTGAAGCAGCCTATAATGTTGGCGCAGCAGCACTGGGCTCCTTCATGATTGATACAGTAAAAAAAGTGCGCAGCGGAAGGATTATTAAAACGATTCCGCGGGCAGATCTGGCTCTGATTCAAACTCCGCAGGTTTTTGAAAGAGAGGAATATTTGATCTGCGCAACAGCCGCATCAAAGTTGCAGCATGAGTTTACCGACGATGCTTCTATTTACGAATTCTTTGGTAAAGAGGTTGCTTTTGTTGAAGGGCATCGGGATAATTTAAAAATAACAGTTCCTGAAGATATTGCAATTTTTCAGGCGTTGATGGAGGAAAGAAAATGAGAATTGGCCATGGCTATGATGTGCATCAATTAGTGGAGGGCAGAGCATTGATCCTCGGCGGGGTTGAGATTCCTTTTGAAAAGGGGTTGCTCGGCCATTCCGATGCGGATGTTTTAACTCATGCATTAATGGATGCAATGCTTGGCGCCGCCGGTCTTGGCGATATTGGAAAGCATTTTCCCGATTCCGATGAAAAATATCGCGGAATCAGCAGTCTTGAGCTTCTTTCCCATGTTTGCGCTCTTATTAAGGAAAAAGGAATGGCCTTTGGCAATGGTGATATCACATTAGTTGCTCAAAAGCCAAAGGTTGGCCCTTATATTCCAAAAATGCAGGAAAATCTTGCGAAAATCATTGGTTGCTCTAAAGAGCGATTGAATATTAAAGCCACCACCGAGGAGCATTTGGGCTTTACCGGTGATGGGAAAGGAATGGCATGCCATGCGGTTTGCCTTTTAACGGAAAATGATTAAGAAAAAAGAAGCGGATTTCAATTCGTTTGTTGCTTTTGATTTTGAAACAACCGGTCTTGATGCTCATGCAAAAATTATCGAGATTGGTGCAGTGAAGGTGCGGGATGGCTATATGGTCGCCCGCTATTCTTCTTTGGTGGATCCTGAAATCATGATTGAATCTAATATCACTCAAATCACGGGGATTACCAACGAAATGGTCTATGGAAAACCAACAATAGAAGAGTTGCTTCCGTCGTTTCATGGATTTTGCGAAAATTTACCAATGGTAGCCCATAATGCCCCCTTTGACTGCCGATTTCTTCAAAGAGAAGCGGAAGCTGCCGGCTTTTTCTTTGATAACGAAGTTTTTGATACATTAAGTTTTGCCAGAAGGGTTTTGCCAAAGCAGCCTTCTTATAGGCTTGGAACTTTAACGGCTCTTTTGGGAATTCCTCTCAATGATGCGCATCGCGCATGGTGCGATGCAGAGGCTTGCGCAAGGCTATATATGCATTTAAAGGCAAAGGAAAATGAAATATTACCGAAAAATATAAATTAAATGTCTAAAAATCATATTGTTAATCATCTTCTTGATGATATAATGTGGTTAAGGAGGCGAATGATTATGATGCTTCAAAAAGCAAATTGGATTTGGCACTCTGAATCTGATGGAGTTAATTCTTATATTGATTTTAAGCGAGAATTCGACCTGAAAAAAGGCCAAAAACCTGAAATCGAAATAAGCGTAGACGGGAATTATGCCCTTTACCTGAATAATCAATTTGTTGATAGCGGTCAATATCCCGATTATCCGGAATATAAAGTTTATGATCGCCTGAATCTTTCTTCTTTTGCAAAAGAGGGCAAAAATGAATTGTTGATTCGGGTATGGTGGCCGGGTGTGGATCATTTTTCATATCGTGCTGAAGCGGCAGGCCTGATCTATTCGCTTTTTTCCGAGAATGAGTTGATCATTGCAAGCAATGATCAAACTTTAGCATCAAAGAATTGCGCTTTTCAAAGCGAAAATGTTCCTCTGATTAATGAGCAGCTTGGATTTACCTTCCTTTATGATGCGCGAAAAGAAGGGGAGGAAGAGTTTATTCCTGCATCGATTATTGAAAAAAATGCGGAGTTTTATCCTCGTCCTATTGAAAAATTGGTTGTTGGTGAGCGCGTTTGCTCAAAAATAGTGAATTACGGTGTTTTTAAGGAAAATCCATATGACCAGTTTGGCGAGCGAATGCTGCTTGCAGGCCTGTCTCCGCGCTATTGGGGCCCCGATAGCATTTGGGATCAGAAAAACGGAACAGAGTTTTCGCAAAAGGGTGAAGATGGAATTTATCTTGTTTTTGATCTTGGCAAAGAATGCGTTGGCTATGCTGATCTGGAATTGGAGTTGCCGGAGGATGCGCTTGTTCTTTGCGGTTGGGGAGAGCATCTTAATGATTTAAGGGTTCGAAGCTTTGTTGGCGGCAGAAATTTCGTGTTTTCTTATTATGCCAAAGCGGGGCGCAACCATTTTATGATGCCGTTGCGGCGCTTAGGAGCGCGCTATCTTCAGCTTCATATCTATGCTCCTTCTGTTCGCGTTTTTTATGCCGGTATTCGGCCTTCGGATTATCCGATAAAGCAGTATCCCATTGAGATTAAAGATCTTCTGCATCGCAAAATTTATTCTACTGCAATTGATACCCTTCGCCATTGTATGCATGATCATTATGAGGATTGCCCTTGGCGGGAGCAAGGGCTCTATACCATGGATTCTCGCAATCAAATGCTTTGCACTTATGATATTTTTAAAGATTCCGCTTTCCCGAAAGCCTCCTTGCGGCTTATCGGTCTATCGGTTCGCGAAGATGGCTTGACCGAGCTTTGCGCCCCCGCAAGAGTTTCTCGCACCATTCCATCCTTTACTGCAGCTTATCTGATGCAGCTTTGGGATTATTTAGAGTTTTCGGGCGATATTGAGTTTATTCGAGAAATGCTTCCCTATGCCGAAAAAATTGCCAATGCTTTTGCGGCGAGAATTGATTCAAACATTGGCGTGCTACCTTCTTATACCGATAAAAAATATTGGAATTTTTATGAGTGGCAGGATGGCTTGAACGGAAGAATTTATCAAGGGCGCACCGAGCAAACCTTTGATGCTCCTCTTTGCGCCTTTGTTTCCATGGCATTTCAATCTATGGAGAAGATTTATCTTGCAATGGAAGAGCACCAAAAAGCAGAAAGCTATCATCGGCTTTGGAAAAATCTTAATGATTGCGCTCATAGGCTCTTTTGGAATGGGGAATATTATGATACCTATGTTACCGTATCAGGTGGCGAACATTATCATTGCGCGGAACTAACTCAAGCCTTGATGCTTTGCTGCGGCGTTTGCCCCGAAGAGTATCAAAATGCTTTGCGCGAAATTCTTAAGGGAGATCCGCGTTTCTATCCCATTACCTTGAGTTATAATATCTTCAAATATGATGCACTGTTGCAGGAAGATGCAAATATTCAGTGGGTTATGGATGATATTGCAAAAATTTGGGGCGGTATGCTTTTTGAAGGGGCAACAACTTTTTATGAAACTTCCAAAGGGCATTTGGATTTTCATAATGCAGGAAGCCTTTGCCATGGATGGGCCGCTATTCCTATTCGATATTATCATAAATATAAATGCGTTTAAAGATAAAAAGAGAGCTCGGCATTGCCAAGCTCTCTTTTTGAGACTGTCAAAAAAGTCCCCGACCGCAGAAAAAGGAAAGAAAGCAAACAGATTGTACCACTCAATAAATCAAGAAGGAGAAAGAAGTATCATTTTTTCTCTTTGTTTTCTTTAAAAGGAAAAAATCCGCATGGAAATGCGGATTTCATTAGAATTTTCTGCTATCCGCCAAACCGCTCTCTACCGTACCTATGTACGCCGACGAGAACGGTTTGACGAATTCGGAAACATTTTTGAGAGTCTCCCAGCGTGTCAAAGAACTCTCTTTTTATCTATTATTTCGATCTAAATAGTCTTGAAGAATAATTTGGGCAGAAAGGGCATCAATAGATGCCTTTTTCTTTTTTCCTTTGGTGCCGGCTTCTTGCATGAAATAGGAAGCTGCCACAGTTGTTAGCCGTTCATCATAGAAATCATAAATTAAATCCGGCATCCTATCGGCAAGAAGATCCTTGAACTTTCGCGTATATTCCGCGCGAAATCCTTCGGTTCCATCCATATTTTGGGGAAGACCTAAAACAATTTTTTCCACTTTGCGTTCTTTGCAGATTTCCGCAATTTTATCTGCAAGCTTTTCATGGTTTCGCTCATGGACAGTTTGCAGAACGGTTGCAACAACTTCATTCTCATCGCTGATGGCAAGGCCGGTTCTTGCCTCCCCATAGTCGATTCCCAAAATGCGCATTTTATCTCTCCTCAATAAGTTTTAATAGATTTTCTCGATTAAGGCAAACTCTTTCTTTTGCAACTTTTGAATAGTTCTTTAATTGGTTGCAGAAATGCTCCTGATGCTCCATGATTTTTTCAAATGCAGGAATTAAATGCTCTTTATCTAAATTTTCAATATTTAAAAGGTATTCCTCGATTCCTGCTTGCCGAGCAAATGCTGCAATCTTTAAATCGTAATTGATTGCAAGATAAGGAATGCCGAGAATGGTAGATAAAATCTGCCCGTGCAACCGCTCAAAGATTTGGAAATCTGCCGCCGCAATATAGGAAATAATCTGATTGGGGGTATTGGCATCCTCGATGAATTTCGCTGTATTCGGCATCATATCAGCTAACTTTTTAAGCATTTTATAGTCTTGCTCGTAATGAAAGGGGAGCACATAATAATAAAGATTATGCTTTTTAGCAAGAGCAGAAAGCGCATCAGAAAGTGCAGAAAGGTATTCAGAAGATGCATTTTCCGAAATCATCAGATTTAGTCCGCAGATCTTTTTGCCTTCTGCGCCTTGGGGCGGAGCAATAGACTCTATTTTTGGAATTTTATAGGAAAAGGAATCATCTGCGGCCAAATAAACATTGTTGCCACCGCCGATTTCCTTCAAAAAATCATAAGAATCCTTATCCCGCACAGTAATGCAATCGATCCTTTTCAGCAGGTATTTCATTCTGCGAACATTGCCTTTTCGCGTAATAGGGCCAATTCCGTTGGCATAAAGCATGGTTTTGCAGCGGTTAAAGAAGGCCATGCGCATAACAACATAATAATAAATAAAAGAGCGAAAAGATGTTGTATCTTGAAAAATACTGCCGCATCCCATTAAAAAAACGCGGGTTTTTCTCATTAATTTATGGATTTCATACATCGAAAAGCGATGAATAATATCAATGCCGCTTGATACATGGGTTTTAGCGGGATTACAGGTTAAAACGGCTCCCTTTTTCTCCGAGAGATGATTCATTAAGCATTCAAGGGTAAGATCATCACCGAAATTATTGCAACCATAATAACCGGATAAAAGATAATCGTTGGGGCGCTTATCGTTTTTCACTTTCAACTGTCCTCCAAAGGGAAATTTTGGGTTTGTTTACTTATAGAACTCATTAAAGATGGAATCTTCCGGAATATCAATATGAGCGCAGCTATGAAATTCTTTTAATAAATCTAAAGGTAAAAATTTCTTGAGTTCTTCAAGTTCTTCGCTATTTAACGATTCAGCAGCTTTCTCAATTCGTGTTTTTAAGATGCAGATCTCATATTCAAAAGAAGAATTGAAGAAGAAATCTGCATATTTTTTCATCGGCTTAATATAGCGTTCCTCGCCCTCTCTGACACTTGGCCACATTTCGAGGGTTTTTGAAATAGGAGAAGCGCGATGCACATGATCCCGAAGGGCTCTGCGCATCAAGCGGATTTCTTTAGAAGTAATTTCGCCTTTATCGGGGATTTGATAGCTATCAAAGGGGCAGATGTATACACCGATTGTGCGCGCAAAATCAAGCCCCATGGTTAGCTTTGGGTTCATGGCATGGATCCCCTCGATGATCAAAAGATCTTTTTTGGTTGGCCGAAGGATTCGCCCGCTATCAACGCGATGCCCCAGCTTGAAATCGTAGCGAGGAAGATGAATGGAATCTCCATCAAGAAACGCTTGCATTTGCGCTTGAAAATAATCAACATCAAAGGCTTCCAGTATTTCATAATCCGCCTTTTCCGGATTATTTTGGCGGCGATTGACCTCATCGCGGGATAGATAATAATCATCGATAGAGATAACAGTGCATTGATAACCTTTTTCTTCCATTTCATTGCTCAATCGCTTGGAAAAGGTTGTTTTTCCGGAAGAGGAAGGGCCGGTTACCAATACAGCGGCGGTAGTATGGTTGCCAATGGTGCGTAAGCAAGAAAAGTCGATCAATCGGCAAAGCTGCTCAAATTGAAGAATATGGCGGCTTTCTGCCATATAAACAAGATCATCTACTCTTCCGCTTTCAAAGTATTTATTTATTTCGTTTGGAAAGTATTTCATAGTAATTCCTTTAGCAATAAAATATAATGATTATTCGTAAAGCTCTCCGTCGAGATTTAGTTGACGATTTGATTTGCTGCCACCAAACAAATGATGGCCAAGGTCGATTCGCTTAAGAGAATGCGCCAATCGTTTGCTGATAGGGAGAAGCTCCATATAGTCCTTTCCGTAAAGGTGTTCAAGATAAGAAGAATATCCCTTCGGAACAGGGGCTTTCATTTTGCCGAAATCAACGTATTCAATCTCTTCAACCCATTTTTTAGGGAAGGGCCCTTTGCGAATATTAAGCCCCATGCCATCAATCAAGTATTTGGCATTCTTTTTCTTTTCATAAAAGCGCACAGTTGTTTCATAAACAAAATGCAAAAATGAGAAGGGAAGAATGCGAATCAATGGGAAAAGAATCTTTGCAATCTTTGCGTGCTTCTTGCTTTTGGGGCGGTTATACCATTTCATATTTAAAAAACGAATGGTAGTTGTAATAACCTTGATTTGCAATTTGGTGAAAAAGCTGCAGTTCGATGTTTGATCATAACAAACAATATCCAGAAAAACACCATTATTGATTTTAAAATTATTTGAAAAATTTGTTGTAAGATAGGTGTTTTTAAGCCTGATTTTATCAAAATAATAATGGTTGTTTCGATCAAGAGCAGGGGATTCATAGGTATAATTATCAGGCAGGGCATCAGGGCATACTTTGCGGAATTTTTCAAAATCTTCTCGCAGCATTCCGATATCTAAATCATCATCCCATGGAATAATGCTATGGTGCCTGATAGCCCCCAATAGGCTTCCTCCTGCAAGAAAATATTGGATATTGTTCTCTCTGCAGATTTGATCAACAATTTTTAAAATATTCATTTGCAAATCTTTAAGGGTATCCAGCCGCCCATCGAAAATCAATAATTGGCGAAGCATATCATAATTCATTTCTTGATAATATGCTCCGATACGATAGGCAATTTCGCCAATATTAAGCGAAGAAGAATTCTGATATCCTGAAAGTTTCAGCGCGGAAAGAGTATGATAAGAGGGCTGCTTTTGCGCTGAAAATTCGGCGGATAAGCTGAATTGACCGGAAAAGGCAGATTGAAATGCAATTTTAAAATCTTTGATTGAAATAGGGGAAGAAGCGGCGTTAAAAATATTGCCCCATTTTTGAGATGCAACGGCAGCAATCAAAAAAGAAACCGCGTCTTCAATATAGCAGGGAGAATAATAATGGGCAGCATCGTCTTCTTTTATTGTTATTTTTTTCGTTTTATAGGAGGTTTTAACGAAATCCTCGAAGGAGAATTCATTAAATAAATCAACAGACGGGCCATAAATCCCTGTATATCGAACAATTAATACATTGGAACCCCTTTTTGCATATTTTCTGCAAAGGGTTTCAATTTCAAGATAGAAGGCCTCTGCAACGGTGTGTTCTTTTGCAGATAAATAATAATCGTATTCTCGCTCTGCAATGGCAGTAACGCCGGTGGGAAGGCCGGTGGGTGGCTCGATGATCAGCGCAAGGGTTAATAAGATGCGATTGTCTTCCAGTTGCTTTTGGATAAAGTTTAAAGCTTTTTCCCGTTCTTTAGCGTTTTGATAGCGCTCATCTCTACAGTTGACAAAATAGATCACATGCGCTTTTCCGCTTGAAAATTTGATTTGGGAAAGCGAGTTATATGCACGCTCTTTTATCGAAGAATTTTGAAATGAATCGAAAAGAAAATCAGAAAAAACTTCGCCGGAGGAAAGAATACAAAATTCTTCGGAAAGAAAATTTTTGCTATTTAATTTTTGATCAATTATTTGGGAAGCGCGATAAAGCGTATCCCTCATGATTTCATTAATCATTTTTTCTTCCTCATTTAAAATGCATATTTAAATAAATATATCATATTTTATGCCGAATTACAATATTTGACAGAATAATTATTATGTGATCAGTTGTTTTTTATCATCAGTCGGAGCAATCCCGAAATGATTTTTATAAGCCCTGAAAAAGGTGGAGTAATCATTATAACCGCAGCGATGGCAAACTTCGTGAATTGCAATTCCATCGCGGATCATTTGCCGCGCTGTAAGCATTCTTTTAATGCTGATATATCGAGCAATGGTGGAGCCTGTTGCTTTTAAGAAAATGCGATTAAGTTGAGATTTGCTTAAAAAGAATTTTTTGCTTAAATCATCAAGCGATATGGGGGCAAAAAGTTGGTCATTAATAAAGGCAACAAGCTGAAGGGCAATATCATCGGGTTCCTCATTATTTGAGGGGGTATTTGCGTTTCGAGCAGCGGTAAGATCCCGCAATAAAGGGAGTAGATAAGAAAGAATATGGATCTCGCCGCTTATATTATTGCTATCTTGGCAAATCTTGCAGGCGCATTGGTAGCGAAAAAGATCGTTGGTTGGTGCTCGATAGAGGTTTTCTTTGCCGAGTGGCCGATTATAAAAAATTTCCAATAGGGAATGGCTTGGATCAACATCGTCTAAAAATTCCTTTGAAAATTGAACCCAAAGCCTTTCGTATGGTTCGCTGGGATCAACAATAAGCTTATGCGTTTCCGCTTCTCTTGTGATAACAATATCATAAGGCTGAAGGGGTTGCTCTGTGCCTTCGATGCCAAAAATCACCTTCCCTTGAATCAGCATATAAAGCTCCATGCGATCATGGGCGTGCATATCAAATTCGCGAGGATTCGGATTTAAGGTTATACCGCGGCTTGCTGATACTATCGGTGATTTAAAGGAAAAAAGATTCATAGTCCACCTCCGTAAAACAAATATACTATAAAATGCGCAAAAATGCAATAGATTATGGGGATATCTGCAATAGATTTGTAAAAAGAATTGTAATATAATGGAATCACAATAAAATTTGGAGGGATTCTCAAATGAAGAATATTCAAATTGCGGCTTTTGCCGATGAAGCATCTCCCGATCTTTCGGCGCAAATTAAAGCCATGCAACGCAACAAAATTTCAATGCTTGAAATTCGCAGCGTTTATGGTAAAAACATCAGAAAGATTTCGATTGATGAAGCAAAAGAAATTCATAAAGAATTGCAGGGCGGAGGGATCAAAGTTTGGTCTATCGGTTCTCCTACCGGTAAGATTTCGATTAACGATGATTTTGAAGAGCATTTGGATTCTTTTAAGCATCAGATCGAACTTGCTCATGTATTTGGTGCAGAACACTATCGTCTTTTCAGTTTTTTTGAAACAGATGAGTCTGAAGGCTGTTTTCAAAAGGTTTGTGAGCGGATGCAAAAATTTATTGATGCCGCTAAAGGTAGCGGGGTGATTCTTTGCCATGAAAATGAAAAGGGAATTTATGGTGATGTGGCGATCCGGTGTAAAAAACTATTGGATACCTTGCCTGAATTGAAAAATATCTTTGATCCTGCCAATTTCCTTCAGTGTGGGCAGGAAACCCTTTCAGCCTGGGAAATGCTTGCGCCTTATACTGAATATCTTCATATTAAGGATTGTCTTGCCGATGGAGTGGTGGTTCCTGCCGGGGAGGGGCTCGGTAATGTGGGTGAGATTTTAAAGCGCTATGCAGCAAGAGGCGGCAAGGTTGTTACCCTTGAGCCTCATCTTACTGAATTTATCGGTTTTTCTCAACTTGAAAATGGAGAGAAAACTAAAATGGGTTATGCGTATGCGACCGCTGATGATGCCTTTGATGCTGCGGCGGATGCTTTGCATAAATTAATTGCGGAGGTATAAAATTATGAAAATCGGTGCTCAAATGTATACCATTCGGGAATTTTGCAAAACCCCCGAGGATACCATTGCTTCTTTGGAAAAACTTGCAAAGATTGGATATCGCTATGTGCAATATTCCGGTTGCGGTCCCATGGATCCTGCCCTTTTGAAGGAAAACTGTGATCGCTTGGGAATCGAGATTATTCTCACTCATAGTGCCTATGATCGCATTATAAATGATACAGATGCCTTGATTCGTGAGCATGATATTATGGGATGCGATTACATTGGACTTGGCAGTATGCCGAAGGAAGCAAGAGATAATATCGAAGGGCTCGAGAAATTTCTTGATGTAATCAAAGAGCCTATTCAAAAGATCAAGGCTGCTGGCAAGCGTTTTGGTTATCATAATCATGCTTTTGAATTTAATGAGATGGAGGGCAAACTACTCTTTGATCGCCTGCTGGAACGCTACGGCGTGGATGAGCTTGGAATTATTCTTGATTCTTTCTGGGTTTACGAGGGTGGCGCTGATATTTATCAATGGATCGAAAAAATGAATGGTCGCCTCTATTGCGTTCATCTGAAGGATCAGGGAGAGCGTGGCGATGGGAAATATTCCATGATGATGCCGATCGGGGAAGGGAAACTTGATTTTCCCTCTATCATTGATGCCTTTGAAAAGGCAGGCGCGGAATATGCTTTTGTAGAGCAGGATAATTGCAACGGGGAAGATCCTTTTGAATGCTTGCGTCGCAGCTTTGAATATTTAAAATCTTTAGGTCATTGCTAAAGGGGGATATTAAAATGAATAAAATTAAAATCGGAATTATCGGAATCGGAAATATGGGCACTACCCATGCTAAAAATTTCATGGCAGGCAAATGCCCCGATATTGAGCTTGTAGCTGTGGCAGATACCAATCCCGATCGCCTGAAATGGGCCGAGGAAAATCTTCCGGGCGTTGCTCGATTTGCTACCGCCGAAGAAATGCTGGATAGCGGTCTTTTGGATGCTTGCGTTGTGGCGGTGCCTCATTATGATCATCCCCGCTATGCAATGGAATGCTTTAAACGCAATATTCATGTTATCGTTGAAAAGCCCGCCGGTGTATATACCAAGGCGGTGCGCGAAATGAACGAAGCGGCAGAAAAAAGCAACGTTGTATTTGCAATGATGTTTAATCAGCGCACCAATCCCATGTATATCAAAATGCGCGAAATTTTGCAAAGCGGAGAACTGGGCGCTATTCGCCGCACAAATTGGTTGATTACAAATTGGTTCCGCTCTCAATATTATTACGATAGCGGTGCATGGCGCGCCACTTGGAGTGGAGAAGGCGGCGGTGTTTTGCTCAATCAGTGCCCCCATCAGCTTGATCTTTGGCAATGGATCTGCGGAATGCCTGAAAAGATTGATGTAAAGATGCATTTTGGCAAATGGCATGATATCGAGGTCGAAGATGATGTTACTGCATATGTTGAATATCCTAACGGTGCGGTCGGTTTGTTTATAACTACCACTGCCGATTGCCCCGGATCAAACCGTTTTGAAATCACTTGCGAAAAGGGCAGAATGATTGCGGAAAATAAACGCCTTACCATTACCCGACTGAGCGAATCTCTAAATGGATTTTATAAAAATGATAAAGGCGCTTTTGGTGCCCCTGATAAGATCGAAGAAGTTATTGAGTTTGAGGATAATGGCCCTCAGCATGTTGGCGTATTTAATGCTTTTGCCAATAAGATTCTCAGCAAAGGAGAATTGCTTGCCGGCGGAGAAGAGGGGATTAACGGCTTAACGCTCTCCAATGCAATGCATTTGGCGGCATTCACCGGCAAACCGGTAACGTTGCCTTTGGATGAGGAACTTTATTATAATGAATTGATGAAGCGGGTTAAGACTTCTCGTAAAAAAGAAGAAGTTAAGGTTGAGGTTGCCGATACAAGTTCAACTTATTAAGGGGTTCATCTTTATGGACAAGAAAATAATTAGAATTGCTGTTATTGGTGTTGGAAATATGGGCTATGCTCATGCCAGGCATCTTTTCGAGGGTGGAGTGAAAGACGCATCTCTTGCTGCGCTTTGCGATAATGATCCTGTGCGCCTAGAAGAGCTCCGCAATCTTTTTCCGGATGTTCCTTGCTATTCCGATGCGGAGGAGCTTTTTGCCTCCGGCATTTGCGATGCAGTAATGATTGCCACCCCGCATTATGCTCATCCCACCATTGGAATCAGCGCCTTTGAGCATGGGCTTCATGTGATCAGCGAAAAACCTCTTGCTGTTCAAGTTAGTGCAGGTGAAGCCTTCGCAAAAGCGGCAAAATCAAGCGGTAAAGCATTTTCTGTAATGTTTAATCAAAGGACCGATCCGGTCTTTGCCAAGGCGAGAGAGATGATAAAGAGCGGCAAGCTCGGTGGGATTAAGCGGTTTAATTGGATTATCACTAATTGGTATCGCACTCAATCCTATTATGATAGCGGTTCTTGGCGCGCAAGCTGGCGCGGTGAAGGCGGCGGAGTTTTGATGAATCAGGCTCCTCATAATCTGGATCTTTTGCGATGGATTCTTGGAATGCCTGCTCGCGTTTTTTCTGTATGCAATGTTGGAAGGTTTCATCAAATCGAGGTGGAAGACGAAGCCTTGCTTATGATGGAATATGAAAATGGCGCAACCGGTGTATTCCATACATCGACCGGTGAATTCCCAGGAACCAATCGATTGGAAATTGTTGGTGATCTTGGTAAAATTGTTTTGGAAGAGGGGAAGTTGCGCTATTGGAAGCTGCTTGTTAATGAGCGAGAATTTTGCTATAATTCAAAGGAATCTTTCAGCAAAATCCCGATGGAATATCAGGAAATGCAATTTCCTCGCAAAAATAACGCCCACGGCGCTATTTTACAAAATTTTGTAAATCATATTCTTTATGGAGAAGAGCTTATTTCAAATGGTTTTGAAGCGTTGGAAGAAGTTGCGCTTTGCAATGGGGCGTATCTTTCCTCTTGGAAAGGCTCTTGGGTGGATTTCCCGCTTGATCCGCAAGAATTTGATAAATTCCTTCTTGAGCGAATTAAAGGCTCTGAATTCAATCCAAAACGCGCCAAAGCGGAAAACGAATGCTATCAGGAGCGATGGCAGGTTCGTTGGTAAAATAAAAGTTCGGTATCCGATTTCGGATACCGTACTTTTTTTAAAAATAGCGTATATTAGAAAATGCTGAAGTTTACAACCAAGGCTGCAAACACGATAGAAACCATAGAAAGCAATTTAATCAAAATGTTGATTGCAGGACCGGAGGTATCCTTAAAGGGATCGCCAACAGTATCGCCAACAACAGCGGCTTTATGCTGATCAGAGCCTTTTCCGCCATGCTCGCCGCTTTCGATATATTTCTTCGCATTATCCCAAGCACCGCCGGAATTGCTCATGAAGATGGCGAGGAGGAAGCCGGAAGCAGTTGCGCCTGCCAGCATACCAACAACACCTGTTGCGCCGAGAACCAAACCAACAATGATCGGAACAACGATTGCAACAATGGTGGGAAGAATCATCTCTTTCAAGCTGGATCTGGTGCAGAGGTCAACACAAGAAGCATAGTCGGGATCTGCATTTCCATCCATTAAGCCTTTGATTTCTTTGAATTGACGACGCACTTCAACAACAACAGATTGAGCTGCCTTGCCAACCGATTCCATGGTTAAAGCGGCAAATACAAAGGGGAGGCAAGCGCCGATAAACAAACCAATCAGAACAGTGGGGTTCATCAAATTCAAGTTGGAGATGGCATCAGCTCCGCCTTCGATGCCGTTTACCTTCTCAATATAGGAAGCCATCAAGGCAAGCGCGGTCAGAGCAGCAGAGCCGATCGCAAAGCCTTTGCCTGTAGCTGCAGTGGTATTGCCCAAAGAATCAAGGGCATCGGTACGTTTGCGAACATCAGGCTCCAATCCTGCCATTTCAGCGATGCCACCGGCATTATCGGCAACAGGGCCATAAGCGTCGGTTGCAAGGGTAATACCCAAGGTGGAAAGCATACCAACTGCGGCCAATGCAATACCATAGAGGCCCATGGATGCAGATGCTGCGCCGCCGGATACATAATAAGCAACCAAAATAGAGACGGCGATGATTATAATGGGAAGAGCAGTGGAAAGCATTCCGAGGGAAAGACCACCGATGATAATGGTTGCAGAACCGGTTTCGGAATTAGATGCCAATTTCTTGGTGGGTTTATAGGTATCGGAAGTGAAATATTCAGTGGATTGACCGATGAGAACACCGCCAACCAAGCCTGCGAGAATCGCAACGTAAAGGCCGATATGATCCTTGCCAAGCAAATACCAAACAAGGGGGAAGGCCAAAGCGGCGATGAGGATTGCGCTGAAATTGGTGCCGCGGCTCAAAGCACGAAGCAGATTTTTCTGGGTTGCGCCCTCTTTGGTGCGAACCAAGAAGGTTCCAAAGATGGAGCAAAGAATGCCAAGAGCGGCCATAAGCATCGGCAAAAGCATGGCTTTAATATCGCCTGCAAATGCAGCAATGCCAAGTGCGGAAGCGGAAATTACAGAACCGACATAGGATTCATAAAGATCGGCACCCATGCCTGCAACGTCGCCAACATTATCGCCAACATTATCGGCGATAACAGCAGGGTTACGGGGATCATCTTCAGGAATTCCTGCCTCAACCTTACCAACAAGGTCTGCGCCAACGTCTGCGGCTTTAGTAAAGATACCGCCACCAACGCGAGCGAAGAGAGCCATGGAAGAAGCGCCCATTCCGAAGGTCAGCATAGCGCCGGAGATATCGGCAGCACCGAGCTTAAATACAAATTTAAGAAGCATGAACCAAATGGAAATATCCAAAAGACCAAGACCAACAACGGTGAAGCCCATAACAGAACCGGCAGAGAATGCAACTCGAAGGCCGCGATTCAATCCTTCGCGGCAAGCATTGGCGGTTCGAGCGTTGGAGAGAGTGGCGATCTTCATTCCGACAAATCCGGAAAGACCGGAGAAAAAACCGCCGGTTACAAACGCGAAAGGTACAAACCAAGTCAGCATATTAAACGCTGCCATCAAGCAAAGCACAACAAACATGCAGGCAAAAAACACCAAAACAATAGTATATTGGCGTTTTAAATAAGCGTTTGCACCCTTACGAATGGATTCAGATATTTTTTTCATCTGATCGGTTCCCTCGGAAAAACCAAGGACTTTTTTTGCCATAGCGATAGCAAAAATGATTGCAATGACCGCGCAAAGAAAAGTTGCGACAATCATTATGTTTTCCATTGTAAACATTTTTTAAAAGATCCTTTCCTTTTTTTATATTAAAGTATTATATCACAATTAATGGTAAAATCAAGAAAAAGTTGCTATAAAATTCATTATTGAAATAATAAACAGGAAATTCTTGCTTTTTTTATTGTTCATGGTATAATTTATTTAAAATTAAAAATGAAAGGAGAAAAATGGTGAACAAAGAATTTGAACTTAGTTTATTAAATGATTTTTATGAGTTTACCATGAGCAACGGCTTTTTTAATGAGGGAAAAGGGGAAAGGATCGTTTATTTCGATGTTTTCTTCCGTCGTGTTCCCGATAAAGGCGGTTATGCTATCTGTTGTGGTTTAGATCAGATTATTGATTATATTTCAAATCTCCATTATTCGGAGGAAGATGTTGCTTTTTTGCGCAGCAAAAATCTATTTTCCGAAGGATTTTTGGACTATCTCCTTCATTTTAAATTTAAATGTGATGTATACGCGGTGCCGGAAGGAACCCCTGTTTTTCCCGGCGAGCCTATTCTTACCGTGCGCGGGCCTGCCATTCAGGCTCAGCTTTTGGAAACGATGCTTTTGCTTACAATTAACCATCAAAGTCTGATTGCAACCAAAGCATCGCGAATTGTGCGCGCAGCAGCAGGCAGGGGAGTAAGTGAATTCGGAGCTCGCCGCGCTCATGGAACTGCCGCATCCCTTTTGGGTGCAAGAGCGGCTTATATTGCCGGTTGCTCCGGCACATCGAATGCCCTTTGCGATAAGCTTTATGGTGTTCCTTGCACCGGAACCATGGCCCATAGCTGGGTGCAGAGCTTTGATAGCGAATATGAAGCATTTGAAGCATATGCGCGAAATTATCCGGATTCCTGCGTATTGCTGATCGATACCTTTAATGTTTTGAAATCCGGCCTTCCTAATGCGATTCGTTGTTTTGATGAGGTTTTGAAGCCTCTTGGGTGCAGGCCGGTTGCAATTCGTATTGATTCCGGCGATATTACATACTTATCGAAAAAAATTCGTGCAGCTCTTGATGCAGCCGGATATCCGGATTGCAAAATTATGGTTTCTAATTCGCTTGATGAATATATTATTCGCGATTGCATCAATCAGGGTGCAAAGATTGATCTTTTTGGTGTCGGTGAACGATTGATCACTTCGAGAAGTGAGTCTGTTTTTGGCGGAGTATATAAACTCGTTGGTGTTGAAGATGAGCAGGGGAATATTTTGCCCAAAATTAAGATTTCTGAAAATATTGAAAAAATCACAACGCCTTGCTTTAAGCAACTTTATCGACTCTTTTCCAAGGAAACCGGAATGGCCATTGCCGATTTGATTACTCTTCATGATGAGGTAATCGATGAAAACGAACCTTATACCTTGTTTGATCCGCTTCACACTTGGAAAGAGAAGGTTGTTACAGATTATAAAGCTGTTCCACTTTTGAAACCGATTTTTCTTAATGGCAAATTAGTATATAACAAACCGGAAACCAAAGAGATTCGTGCCTATTGCATGGATCAGATGGATCTTCTTTGGGATGAGGTGAAGCGTTTTGAAAATCCTCATGAATTCTATGTGGATTATTCGAAAAAATTATGGGAAATCAAGCATAATTTGCTCAAAAAACATTAAATTTTATTTTTGTCATATTCAACAAAAAAGAAGGGGTAAAATTTTTACACCCTTCTTTTTTGTTTAGTTTGCATAATGAATTATGTAAACCAAAGCGGATTTAGACGAATTTTCTTTATTTTCTAATCATTTTGTTTATAAAAAATTAAAATTTTTATTGAAATTGTATATATAATGTGCTATAATCTCACTGATAATATGGAATAAATGGATTTAGTCGTTTTTGTGTATATTGTTCAAAGCGATTGCATAAATTCGACGAAGATTCCGAAAATTCGATATTGTATCAATCTAAGTTGGAGGTAGATTATGAAAGACAAGAGTGCATTAGCCGTTCTGAAGTCGCTGTTTGCCGCCGTCTTGATCTTGGTCATGGCTTTTTCTATGACCACATTTGCGTTTGCAGATGAAGAGATCGTTGATGGCGAGGAAGCGGTTACCGAAGATAACGGCGAAGGTGAAGAGCTGGCCGCTCCCCAAACCAACGGGCCTGCCGAAACTGTTGTTCCGGAGGGCTATGATTCTGACGAAAGTCAGGTTTCTGTTGTTGGCTTTTATCGCGATGGCCGCTACGTTGATTACTACAACAAGTATCAGGAATATGATCTCAAGCTTCCTGAGATTAAAGTTGCTGCAGGTTCTGTTGCTTCCGCTACCGCTCCTTTTGTTGTAGAGGGTTCCTTTGAGGGCAAGAAGAATGTCCTTGTTATGGAAAAAGAGGGCGAACTGAACTTTACTGTTGAAGTGAAGAAAACCGGCCTCTACGCATTGGAACTTGGCTATTTTCCGCTCGATCCGTTGATTGGTAATGATTCGGATCCCGATGGTAATGGCAAAGATGGCGATGGTAAAGATTTTGAAATCGGCATTAAGATCGATGGCAAATATCCCCATGATGATGCTGAGCGCTTTACCATGAAGCGTAACTGGGTAGATGAGGATGAAGAGAAACCCTTTGACTCTGCCGGCAACGAGCTTTTCTCGAAGCAGATTGAGGATGCCAAATGGTTGGTAAGCGATTTCCGCGATCCCGACGGTGTGTTTGATGATTCTGTTAAGTTTTATCTTACCGCCGGTACCCATACCTTAACTTTGGATTATATCTATGGTTACATGGCAATCTCTTCTATTCGTTTTTATAACGATGGGGAAGGGCTTTCCTATGAAGACTATATCACTATGAATGATATGGCCGGAGCTTCTGATGCAACCCAAGAGTTTGTTTTGGAGGCTGAAGAATATACCGATAAGAGCGAATCTCTTCTTCAGCCGGCCTATGATCGTAGCGATCCGAAGGTTACTCCTTATAGCATCAGCAAAACTCGCCTGAATGTTTTTGGTGGTGAAAACTGGAGTTCTAATACTCAAACTGTCAATTGGAAGATCAATGTTCCCGAAGATGGCTACTATACCATCGGTTTCCGTTATCGTCAATCTTATGTAGAGGATTCTATTTCCTATAGAAGAATTTATATCGATGGTGAGGTTCCCTTCCGCGAAGCAAACGCCGTTGGTTTCCCCTTTGGTATTGGCTATAACTATAAGGTTATCGGTGGCGTTGATGAAAATGGTCAGAACTACGACTATAAGTTTTATCTGACTAAAGGTGAGCATGAGTTCTCCATGGAAGTTGTTATCGGTGAGATGGCCGAAGTTACTCGTGCTGCTGAAGATATCGTTTACCAGTTGAACTATGTATACCGTAAGATCATTATGGTTACCGGTTCCAGCCCCGATATCTATCGCGATTATCAGCTTGATAGGAAAATCATCGGTCTTGAGGATATGCTGAATACTATCCTTGCGGATATGCAATCTGTTGAGCAGCGCGTAATTGAGATCAATGGTTCCCTTGGTTCTGCAACCATTATCACCACCATGCTCAAGCAGTTGGAAGATTTCATCAAAGAACCTTATGCTATTCCCGAACGTCTTTCTACCTTTAAAGATAATATTAGTACATTGAGCTCTTGGATGCTGGATCTGCGTAATATGCCTGTTCAGTTTGATAAGATCATCTTTGCGGGCAGTGATATTGAGCCTTCTCGTCAGACTGCTAATTTCTGGGAGAATACCGCCCATGAGATCCGCGCTTTCTGGTCTTCCTTTGTTGATGACTATACTTCCGTTGGTGCCGAGAGCTCTTCCGGCCGTTCTATCACTGTGTGGGTTGGTACCGGTCGTGATCAGGCAATGGTTTTGAAAACCCTTTGCGATAACTATTTCACCAGAGAGACCGATATCTCTGTAAATGTATCGCTTGTTCCTTTGGGTATTTTGTCTAAAGCCATCGTTGCCAGCCGCGGCCCCGATATCGCTCTTCATGTTGGTCGTTCCGAGCCGATGAACCTTGGCGTGCGTAATGCGGTTTATGATATCAGCCAATTCGATGATTACGATGAGGTTGTTTCTCGGTTTACCGATTATGCAATGACACCATATACCTTAAGCACTGTTGGCGCTGATGGTAAGAAGATTCGCGAAGTTTATGCCCTTCCTGAAACTCAAAACTTCAAGATGATGTTCTATCGTACTGATATTTTTGATGAACTTAACATCAATCCGCCGAACACTTGGGATGATTTTGATAATATCCTTCCTTATATTCAAGCAAATAATATGACTGTTGGTTTGGATGCTCATTTGGCCGAAACTGCGCCCACTACCGGTGGTGTGTTCTATACCTTTATTATGCAGAATGGGCACACCCCCTATGTTGAAGATGGTACAGTTACAAACTTTACCGAGCAGTATGCTGTTGATGCATTCACAAAGTGGACTCGTTATTATCTCCAATATGATCTTCCTACCGACTATAACTGGTATACCCGTTTCAGAAACGGTGAGATGCCTCTGGTTATGCAGTCTTATTCTAATATTACTTATTTGCAGGAATCCGCTCCTGAATTGAATGGTCTTTGGGAAGCGCTTCCTATTCCCGGAACTCTTGATGAAGAAACCGGTATCATTAATCGTACCGAAGAGTCTATCGGTATGTCTGCTTGTATGATCGTATCCAAAACGATTAATGAGGCAAAAGATCCTAAGCAGCAGCTTGCAGACGCATGGACCTTTATGAAATGGTGGACCTCTGCTGAAATCCAAGCGGATTACGGTAACCGCATCGAGATGGCGATTGGTTCTGTTGCAAGATATACTACCTCGAATGTTGAAGCATTTGAGCAAATCAAATGGTCTGCATCTGAGGCCGAAAAGATTAAAGAACAGCGCAAATGGGTGCGTGAGACTCCTGAGTTGGTTGGTGGTTACTATGTTGGCCGTAACTTAATCAATGCCTTCCGTAATGTAACCAACAACAGTGCAAATCCCCGCGAAAAACTGTTCTATTATAACGATCAGATCAATGAGGAGATCTGGAGAAAGAGATCCGAATATGATCTATCTGTACCGGAGGAGGCGAATAAATAATGTCAACAGCTGCAAAGCAAAAAGAACTTGAATTATTAAAAAAGAAAAAACTGTCTTTCTCCGATAAGATGGCGCTGACTTGGCGGCAGATGAAGGAAAATAAGATCAACTATTTCATGATGTTGCCTTTCCTTATTTTCTTTACTTTGTTTACCATTATTCCTATCGGCGCTTCGGTTGTCCTTTCCTTTACTCGTTATGATATCTTGAATACACCTGTATTCGTTGGTTGGGATAACTATCTGAGAATGTTTATGGAGGATAGTGTATTCCTCCTGGCCTTGAAGAATACCCTTCAGTTTGCGGTAATCACCGGCCCTGTGGGTTACTTGCTCTGCTTCGTTTTTGCGTGGTTCATCAATGATCTTCCTCCTGTTGCCAGAGCGTTCTTTACCGTTGTTTTCTATGCACCGACCCTTGCAAATATCTACTTTATCTTCCAATATATATTTAGTAGTGATATGTATGGTCTTCTTAACTCTGTTTTGATGAATGTTGGTGTATTGGATGAGCCTATTAAATGGTTGAAAGACCCTGAATATATGCTCAACATTGTAATCATTGTGCAGCTATGGTGCTCGCTGGGTACCGGCTTCCTCTCCTTTGTTGCAGGTTTGCAAAACTTGGATCCCTCTCTTGCTGAGGCGGGCGCTATTGATGGTGTTCGTAATCGTTTCCAAGAATTGTTCTATATTATTCTGCCGCAGATGGGCGGTATGCTGATGTTCGGTGCAGTTATGCAGATCGCTTCTGCTTTTGCAGTTGGCGGTATTTCCTCTGCTTTGCTCGGTTCGCCTTCGGTCGATTATGCAGGCCATACCCTTGTCCTTCATATTTCCGACTTTGGTCATACTCGGTTTGAGCTTGGATACGCATCTGCAATCGCAGTTGTGCTGTTTGCATTGATGATCGTAACAAAGGCTATAATTAATAAGCTTTTGGCGCGGTTCTCGCATGATTAAGGAAAGGAGAGTGAACTTTTAAATGTCAACCAAATTAAGAAGAACAAAGGTTTCTGTTGTTGGCGATATCACAACGTATTTGTTGCTCGCTCTCTATGCCGGTATCATGGCGCTGCCCTTGTTCTATGCAATTATTCAATCGGTTAAGCCTTATAATGAGTTGTTCTTGTTCCCGCCCCGTTTCTTTACTAAGAATCCTACTGCGATGAACTTTAGAAAACTCTTTGATTTAACCTCTACTTCTTGGGTGCCCTTCTCCAGATATGTATTTAATACTGTTGCAAATACCTTGATTGGTACTGTTATTCATATCATCTCTGCTGCAATGTGCGCCTATCCCTTGGCAAAGAATAAGTTCCCCGGAAAGAAACTGATCTTCAATCTCGTTGTTTGGTCCTTGCTCTTTACCGGTGGCGTTACCGAGATTCCTGTTTATTTGGTAATGTCTTATCTTGGAATTGTTGATACTTATTTTGCCTATTGGCTGCCGGAAATCGCCGCCACTATGGGTATCTTCCTCTTGAAGCAAAGTATGGCAGAGGTGCCTGATGCGATGGTTGAAGCGGCCCGAATCGATGGAGCAGGGGAGTGGAAAATCCTTTGGACTATCGTCATGCCTTCAGTTAAACCTGCATGGCTTACTCTTGCAATCTTTTCCTTCCAGAGAAACTGGAATGCAACGGCTGCATCTTATATCTATACCGAGACATTGAAGACCTTGCCCACCGCTTTGAGCCAGATTACCGCTGCAGGAAGCGTTGCTCGTGCAGGTGAGGCATATGCAGCATCCGTTTTGATGATGATTCCGCCGATTGTATTCTTTATCTTTGCTCAAAGTAGTACAGTTAAGACCATGGCTCATGCCGGTATCAAGGGTTAATGGAGGTGCACAGAATGAAAAATAAATTGATTAAATTCGGTGCAGTTGCAATGATTATGATGATCATTGCCTCCATGCTGACCATGACCTCCTCCGCCTATGTTGCATTTAATTCTTATAATTATAATTACTATGGCGAAGCGATTGAAACCCCCTCCGGTTATACTCCTTCTCAAGTCTTGGATGGTAAAGCTCTTGGGGTTGGCAAATTAAATAATGCCGTGGATCTTTATGTTAGCCCTCAAAACGAGATTTTCATTCTCGACTATGTCGGAAATGATAACCAAGCTCGGCTGCATATCTTTAATTCTGATTTCACACATAAGAAAACTCTTACTACCCTGAAGGCCAATGGCCATGATTATACCATGGTCCTTCCGGAAAGCTTGGTAGTTGATAAATATGGTTATATCTATATTTGCGATACCGGCAATAAGCAGGTTTTGAAATTGGATAAAGATCAAAGCGGCAAAATTGTGCAAACGATTGGTGCTCCTAATTCTGATTTATTTACCGGCGAATTTAAGCCTGTAAAGGTTGCAATCGCAAAAAATGAATCTATTTATGTTATCAGCAGCGGTTGCCTTGATGGTATTATGGAATTTAATACTAAAGGTGTATTTCTGCGTTATTTCGGTGCTCCGGATGTGCAGATGACTTTAGCGGATTTCGTCAATATTGCATGGCGCCGGATGTATCGTTCTCTTTTTGGTAAGGGTGTTGACGATTCTTTCGTAACCTATGTTCCTACCGAATTTGAGAATATGGTTGTTGATGATTATGGATTTGTTTATTCTGTTATTGTAACAGAAAGTGATCAAAATACCGATCAGCTCTTTAAGATGAACTTCCTTGGAAGCAACATTTTGGATCCTAATGCCAAGAGTACCCAAAAGGTCAACGCAACCCTTTCTGCCACTTATGGCGATTTGGTTCGTCGTGCAACCAAGGGGATGGGCAATATATTTCAGGATCTTGCCGTTGATCAGAATGGTTTTATCACCTTGATGGACACTAACCTGAAGAAGATCTTTGAATATGATTCGGAAGGCAACATGACCTTTGTTTATGGCGGTTCCGGCAATCAGATGGGCTTTTTCAATTCTCCTGTTGCCTGCGCAAAACTTGGTAAAAAGACTTTGGTTCTTGATCGTTACTACGGAACAGTTACCGTTTTTGATTTGACTGCTTTCGGCAAAAAGCTTCATGAAGCTATTGTTCTTTATGATCAAGGTCTTTATGATCAGGCGCAAGAATATTGGCATGTTATTTTGAAGCATAATGCAAACTGCGAGTTGGCTCATATTGGTATTGCAAAAGTTTATTATCAATATGGCGAGTATGATAAAGCAATCCATCATTTCAAACTCGCTAATGACCGAAAAAATTATCAGGATGCATATTCGCTCTATAGAGAATCGATCCTTTCTGATCATTTTGGTTTGATTATGACCAGCATTGTAGTATTGATTGTGCTCTGGATTGTATGGAGAATTTTCGGCAAAACGATTATTACTGCAATCAAAGAAAGAAAGCAAGGAGGTGGAGATGATGACGATGCAGAAATTGTGGAGTGATTTGATTATCTTTTTAAAGAATCTTTATATTCGTCTTTTTGAAGGTAAAAAGAATCCTTTCTTAATGCTGACCCATCCGGCCGAAACGCTGGAGGATCTGAAGTATAAGAGAAATGGCTCTCGGTTCTTTGCAACCCTTCTGCTCATTCTCTTCTCTGTTTCCGCGATTGTCAAGGAAGTGGCTACCGGATTTATTTATAGCACCTTGCGTATCAAAGATTTTAATGTTTTGATCGTTCTTTGCACTTCCGGTATCCTTGTGCTTCTGTTTGTAGTTGGTAACTGGGCACTGTGTACTTTGCTCAACGGTGAAGGCCGTGCGACTGATATTTATATCATGACTTGCTATAATCTTCTTCCGTTGATTATCTCTAATTTCTTTACCACTATTATGTCCCGCATTTTGGTTGAAGATGAATTTGTGTTTGTTAATATCATCGCAACATGCTTCTCCATTTGGTTTGTGGTATTGATGTTCTATGGTGCCATGGTGATTCATAATTACACTTTTTGGGGCACATTTTTCAACCTGCTGATGTCCTTGGTTGCAATGGCGGTGATCTTCTTCTTGATCTTCCTCTTTGTTGTTTTAGTTCAGCAGATTTATATCTTTTTGCTCACCATTTATACGGAATGCCGTATGAGAATATTAAGTTAAGAAAGGAGAAAACAATATGAAAAGAATCGTTTCTGTTTTAGTTACAATTGTGATGCTCCTTTCCTGCATGACCGCTTTTTCTTTAGCTGCTTCTGCAGAAGTTGCTGCTCCTGCAACCATTAAAGAGGACGGCAATTTTGCTCTTGCAACCAAAAATAAGAATTTAGCGCTTTATGTTGATTCCAATACCGGTGCTTTTGCAGTGATGAATTTAAAATCCGGTATGGTTTGGTTTTCTAATCCTCAGGATTGGAAAAAGGATAAGCAGGCCTCCGGTGAAACTCTTGATGAGTTAAATACGAAGATGACTGTTCAATATCTGAATAGCTCTTATAGCACCATCACTGTTGATTCCGATGATGCTGCTATTATTTCCGAGCGTCAGGGCAATGATTATATCTTAACCTATTATTTCAAGAGTAGTTCCACCAACTTTACTATTCCTGTTCGTTTATCTTTGAAGGAAGATTATCTTCATTTGGAATTGATGATCGATAAGATTAAAGAGCTTGGTGATAGCCGCGTTGTATTTGTTAAGCTCTATCAATTTTTTGGTGCTGCAGGTCTTAAGGATAAGGGCTATGTGTTGCTTCCCGATGGATCCGGCTCTTTGATGGAGTTTAATTCCGGTGTTCAGAACTCTTATGAATTTGGCGCCAGCGGTGAGGGCGTTTTCTATGCGCCGAACCCCACTGAAGTTGCAGAGCAGGCTTACTTCACGAACTGGAATGAGCCTCTTCGCCTTCCTGTTTATGGTATGGTGAAGAATAATGATGCATATTTCAGCATCATCGAAAGCGGCGCCGCTATCAGCGAATTGAGAGCTTATATTTCCGGATTTAAGAATAGTTATAATACCGCTTATCTTCAGATCAATGTTCGCGATACTCAAAGCCGTAGAAGCTCTACCGGCGCGGGCGGCAGCGGTATGTATTATACCAATGAAATGCCTGAAAACTATATCGGTCGCTTTTATTTCTTGACCGGTGAAGATGCTGATTATTTTGGCATGGCAAATCTTTATCGCGATTACTTGATCAAAGAAGAAGGTCTCTCTCCGGTAAACGATGCCGTTTCCAATGCGCTTTGCATCTCTTTATATGGCGCAGTTAAGAAACCCAAGCATTTTCTTGGAATTCCTTATACCGGAATTAATCCTCTGACTACTTATGAAGAAACCGAAGAGTTGATTGATCGCTTGGTTGAGGATAAGGTTGGCAAGACTCTTATTACTTATACCGGTTGGAGCAGCGGTGGCCTTGAAAGCACCATGAATGTTGATTTCAAAGCCAATTCTGCTTTGGGTGGTAAGAAAGGAATCAAGAGCCTGATTAATAAAGCGAATGAAACTGAAAATGTTTTGCTTGCTTTTGATGTAGATCTTCAGGCATTTTATGGAAAAACTTCTGATATTAGAAAATTCCGTCATACTGCATATAGTTTGGATTCCTCGCCTGTAACCATTTATAAAAGCAGAATTTCTGCTGCAGGTGCTTTGGATAAGACCAATATTGGTCATCAGTTGATCCATCCCGGTTATATTGAAGGCTTTGCCACTCGCTTTATCAAGAGTGCTGTAAAATCTGATGTTTCAAACTTCTCTTTCAATACCATCGGTGATACTCTTTATTGTGCATATAACCTTCAGTATGAGTTTACTCGTGATGAGTCTGCAAAGGCAATGAGCGATGTTTATTCCGCCGCCGCTGAGCTTGCGCAGGGGAGAGGTATTGTGAGCACTCAAGGTGGTAATGGTTATGCAATGGCTAATGTAGATAATGTTGTAGATGCTCCTGTATATGGCAGCCATAATAACATTTCTATGGAACAGGTACCGTTCTACCATGCAATTTTCCGTGGCTATGTGAATTTGGCCAGCAATGCTGTGAATCTTGATTCCGAACAGGATGATTTGATTCTTAAATTGGCCGAAACCGGTATGAGCCTGTATTATCTGCTCATGGATGCTGAATCTACTTCGTTCCACGATACCAATTTCACTTCTTCCTACGCTTGTGAACTTGATGATCATTATGATGATATGATTAAAAACTATAAGCGCCTTGCGCCGCTTTATAGTGCAGTTGGGAATAGTGGTATTGTTGGTTATAAGAATGTTTCTAATAACGTTAAGATCACTACTTTTGCAAATGGTGCAAAAGTATATGTGAACTATGGCGATAGCGCTATCACCGTTGAAGGTGTTAAAATCGCTGCGAAAGACTTTACTGTAATAGGAGGTGCAACCGCATGAGCAAGAAAAATGAGCAATTAAACTCTGAAAATTTGGAAGCTCAGGTTGAAATTCCTGAAACAGCAGAAGAAATCGTCGAAGAAGTTGTGGAGCGTGATCCTGATTATAATAAGAAGATCGCTGCAACTTTAGGAAAGCAGAATCCTAAGCGTGCAAAAGAGATTGCTAAGGAGAGACTTGCGCAAATGTCTCCTGAGCAGATTGCTGCTTTGCGTGCGGCAAAAGAAGCAAAAGCCGAAGCCGAAAGAGCTGCAGCAAAAGCTGCAGAGGAAGAAGCGGAGCGTTTGCGTCAGGAAGAAATTGCAAGCAAGCAGTTAAATGACGAGCAAAAGGCTCGCATTGTGGAGCAGCTCGCTCAACTCACTCCTGAGCAGTTGGAAGCAGTTCGCAAGAATCGTGCTGCTAAGGCAGAGCGTGATGCTCGCTTGGAAGAGATGGCAGCGGCCAAGGCTGCAAAAGCTGCAGGCGCAAAGGTTAAGGCACCTAAGGCTGAGAAGGTTAAAAAGGCGTCCAAAAAGAAACATAATATTTCTTATGAATCCAAGCAAGCATTTACAGGCTTCATGTTTGTTTTGCCTTGGTTTCTCGGATTTTTGCTTTTCTTTGCCCTTCCTTGCTTCCAATCCTTAAAGTATTCTTTTTCTCAGGTTTCGATCTTTGATAACTATGCTTGCAAATGGAATGGCATGGAAAATTATGCCGAAATTCTTACCGGTGATGCAATCTTTTTGCAAAACCTGATTACCACACTTACTGATTTGGCAATCAATGTGCCTGTTATTTTGATCTTCAGCTTATTTGTTGCTGTTTTGCTGAATCGTAAGTTTGTTGGTCGCGGTTTGGTTCGTGGTATTTTCTTCCTGCCCGTTATCGTTACCACCGGTGTTGTTATGACCACTTTTAATTCTTCCAGCGATGCATCTGCAGTTATGGAAGGTAATGTTGGTAACGGTGTTTTGTTCGAAGTGGCGAATGCCTCCGAATTTCTTGGCGAACTTGGTCTAAATGAAAAATTAACCGAGTATATGACCATGGTTGCAGACCGTATCTTTGATGTGGTTTGGGATTCCGGTATTCAGATCCTTTTGTTCCTGGCTGCGTTGCAGGGCATCTCTCCCTCTTTGTATGAGGCAAGTGATGTTGAAGGCGCAACTGCATGGGAAACCTTCTGGCTGATTACTTTCCCGAATGTGGCTCCGATCATTTTGGTTAATATCGTTTATACCATTGTTGATACTTTCGGCGATACCGATAATCCGGTTTTGAAGCAGATTGATACTTTGATCAATGCAAACTTCAATTTCGGTACAGCGGCTGCAGCTTCTTGGGTATTCTTCCTTACAATTCTGGCTATTATCGGCATTGTATTTGGTATCTTCAAGTTGCTCACCCGCAATTCTCAGTAAAGGAGGGGAGAGAAAATGGGAATTATTAAAGCTTTTAAGCATCAATTCGGTAAAAACCGTAAAAAAGCCGACACTAGAATGTGGGCCTTTATGGCCGGTAAATTCATCGCTAATTTTGCAATTGCGCTGATCCTCATCGGTCTTTCCTACATTATTCTTTACCCTCTGATTTATAGTATTTCTCAAGCGATCCGTAGTGTTGAGGATATGTATGATACCACTATCATTTATATTCCGAAGCACTTTACCCTTGAGAATTTCAAAGAAGCATGGATTGTTCTCGACTTTCCAACAGCTTTGAAGAACACCTTCAATATTTCCATGTGGCCGACTCTTTTGCAGGTTTGCAGTTGCGCTCTTGCCGGTTATGGATTTGCTCGGTTTAATTTCAAAGGCAAAAATGTCTTGTTCTTCTTAGTTTTGCTTACTATCATTGTTCCGCCTTCCACCATTATGGTACCGCTTTATACCAGCTTCCGTCAGTTCGATCCTCTTTATGTGGCAACTGCTATGAACGCTTTTGGGTGGATCAATGAGCCCTATCTTGATCTGACCGACTCTCTTTGGTCCTTTATCTTGCCGGCTCTTTTTGCAGCAGGCTTGAAAAGCGGATTGTTTGTTTTCGTTTACCGCCAATTCTTCTCCGGTTTCCCCAAGGAGCTGGAAGAAGCTGCCTATATTGATGGCTGCGGTGCAATGAAAACCTTCTTGCGGATCTTGGTCCCCAATGCCGGCCCTGCTTTTACCACGGTATTCCTCTTCTGTATCGTTTGGTACTGGAATGATTATTATACTGTGCCCATGTTCTTGCCGAATATGGATACCTTGCCCAGCATGCTTGGAAATATGCATTCCAACATGACCGGTTATGGTGGTGCATTTGCAGGTCGTGATGCAATTTCCTTGTATCCGATTCTGCGCGCCGGTATTGTTCTGTATATTTCTCCGTTGTTGATCACCTTTATTGTTCTTCAGCGTAAATTTACAGAATCGATTACCCGAAGCGGTATTGTTGGTTAAATCAAAAAAGAGCAACATTTTATATGTTGCTCTTTTTTTTCGTTAGAAATTCATGTGCTCAACAAAATTTCCAACTGCTTTGATAGCATTTCCGGCAGTTTTGGTCATGCATTTTTTGGGCTTTGCTTTTCCTGCGATCATGCTCGCTGTTGCGCCAAGTGCAGCACCTGCAAGCATAGAAAAGATCATCGTTTTCGTTTGTTTCATCTTGCTCATCCTTCCTTTTTTAATATTGGATATTAATTTTACCCTGTGATTAGTATCTCGATTTTTTTAAAATTTATTTACTTTCAGCGGATAATGGGATATAATGTTATAAATAAATTTCGACAAAGGAGTATCTTATGCGAGTTTATCAAATGACTGCCGAAGAGATTGCCAATGAATTAGCAACTGATCTTAATAACGGCAAATTTAATGAGGATATTTCTCAAACTCCTAAAAATAAAGCGGTGTTATCTCAATGGGTGCGTGGGATTGCAAAGGAAATAAAAAGCAAATTTTCATTGATCGATCTTTTACCCGCCATTTGCTATTTTATAACATTAGTATTTTCTATTTTAAATCAAAATATAAAACTCACTTGGCTTTCCATTGGTGCGATCATCTTAACTCTTGCCTCTTATCTTGGGACCGGTGCGTTGATTTATTCCTATCGCAGAAGATTTCAAAGAAGATTAAAAGAAACCGCTCGGCAGAATCGAGTTGTTCGCAGCGGTCAAGAAATAGAGATTTTTGCGGAAGACCTTGCAGTTGGTGATTTAATTCTTTTAGAAGAAGGAACAGTATTGCATGGTGATGCTCGCATCATCGAGGAGGAAGATCTCTTTGCTGATGAGCGGCTTGTTTTTTCCGGTTCCATTCCTGCTCAAAAATCTTCAAAACCGATTGCGGAGGAAAATTTAGCCCCTGAAGAACAAATAAATATGCTTTGGAAGGGGAGCTATATAACTGCAGGAAAAGGCCGCGCTATCATCACCGCTCTTGGCGAAGATTGCTATATTGAAAAAACCGGTGGCAGAGATAGTGTTAAGCAGCGATCTTGGTTTTTCAATAAGCAAAAAAATATTGGTCATATCAGTTCCTATCTCTATATTATTCTTTTGGCAATCTGTTCTTTGATTTCCTTGATAGCGACCGCTCGTTTTAGTGAAGCAATTTTATTAATGGGTGTTATGGGCGCTGTGGTTATGCTCAATCCATTCTCTATTGTAACAGAATGGAGCTACTATCGAACCGCAGAGAATCTTTTTCGCGAAGGCGCTTTGATTCGCAATATTGAAGCGTTTGATGGAATGAATCGGGAAAAGGCTCTTTATTATTCTGCCGATGAATTATTGCAGGATTCATTAAAATTTCATTCCATTGAGCCCCTTGAGGCTGATTACGAAGCATGTTTATCGCATCTTGCTCTTTGCCTTGGGAATCATTCGATAAGTAAACTTCTCGATAAGCCTTTAAAAGATGCAGGCATTCATCGCGAAGCACTGGATCGGGAATTTCCCAATTTCCGATCTGAAATTGATGAACAGGGGAATCGATTCAGTATTTTTGCCGGTGAGGATCGCTCTGTTGCTGTTGCTGCGGGGTATTGGGAAACCATGCTTCCTTTTATTAGGGGCAATAATGAATCATTATTGGCCAGAATTCGAGAAATTGAATCCACCGGCAGAATGGTTTGGCTTATTTCATCTAAAGGAATTCATGCGATTCCCAACCAACTAAATCCATTCGACTATGAAGGTGCAATGGCTCCAATGGGGATCTTAATTTTTGATCTGATCAAAAAAGAAGATCTCGCTGAAAAGATAAAAGAACTTCAGCATTCAAAAATGAAGGTTTATCTGGTGAGCGATTATCATAAACGCTTTGGTGATTCCCTTGCTGAATTTTACGAGATGAACGGTGTTGTTTCAACACCGCCGGAGGAACCGTGCTATACTTTGCCTCATTTAATTAATAATCCTAATGTTGTAACCAATCAAGCATTACCTATTATGCAGGAAAACGCAAAACTGCTCCTATTTGGCGAAATTTCTCCGCAAGAAGTGATTTACCGCGTGAAATGCATGTTTTGCGGAATTAAGCGTTCGATGGGATTTATTGTTTGCTTCGGCGCATTGTTGATCATATCTGGGTTGATTTTGTTCTTGCGTGAAATTTCTTTAGAAAAGATTGTCATTCCGGTGCTTCTTTTAAGACCGGTGATGGCGGCTGTTTGCTACTATTTAGTTGAGACAGTTGGCAATTGCAATCAATACAAAAGAAGCCTTTTGCTGGGGGCTCTTTGCGGATTTGTTGGATTTACGGCGGCTCTTTTGGGCTTTGATATCGCCTTTTTGGGGATGTTTTTATCTTCTTTGCTTATTTGTGCCGTTTGCTTATTTACTGTGCGTAAAATGCGGAATTTGCGCAGAAAAGATTTTGTTGTTTTGCTTATTGCACTTTTGGCCGTTGTTTTGCCTTGGTTCTTTATGGGCGGTAATATTGTTGCGGCGATTCTTTTCGCTTTGTTTCCGCCGATTTCTTCTTATATTATTAATTTATTTTACTAATTTTGAAAATACCATCGAAAATGATGGTATTTTCTTTTTTCTTGTTGTATAATGATAAAAGAATGATTTTGAGGTGATATAAATGCAACAAGATAGTCAAGTTCACTCCGATATTGTATTTGGTAGAAATAATGTAACCGAACTGCTTTCTTCCCAAACTCCCGTGGAGAAGGTTTATTTGGCAGGGGATGCTAAAAACGGTGTCTATAAAAAATTGGTTGCTCTTTGCAAAAATCAAGGGGTTCCCATTGTTCATACCGATATTGCTGCTATAAATAAAAAGGCCCCGAATGTAAACCATCAAGGTGTTATTGCCTATTGTGCGCAAAAAGAGTATGCAACTGTTGAGGATATTCTTGCTGTTGCTTCCGAGCGGGGAGAAGCGCCTTTTATCATTATTGCCGATGAAATTGCTGATCCGCATAATCTGGGTGCAATCTTGCGCTCTGCAGATGCATTTGGCGCTCATGGTGTTATTATTTCCAAGCGCCGAGCAGTTGGGCTAACTCCTTCTGTAGCCAAGGCAAGCGGTGGCGCTATGCATTATATTCCCGTTGCGCGGGTTGCTAATCTTGCGCAAACTGTTGAAGAACTCAAAGAAAAAAATATTTGGGTTTATGGTTGCGATATGTCCGGAGAAAATCTTTATTATGAGCAAGATTACAAAGGCGGTGTTGCGCTTATTGTTGGGAGTGAGGAATCAGGAATTTCCCGTATTTTGCGTGAAAAATGCGATTTCTTTGTGCGCATTCCCATGAAGGGTAAGATTTCATGCCTTAATGCTTCGGTAGCAGCCTCAGTTATTATGCAAGAAATTTCAAAACAACGATAAGGGAGAATGTATGAACAACGAAAATCGAGATGAGCAAGCGCTTTTAGATGAAATAATGGCCCAAATCGATTCTATTCAAAAGGATCATTTGGTTAAGGAATCTAAAAGAATGCTTGAGAAAAAAGATGCGCCTTCTATTGTTGATGAAGCGATCTTTGATGAAATTAAAGGAGCTCAATCCGAGATAAAGGTTCCGCGCAGTAAATCTCCGATTCGTCGTATGTTAGAGGAAGATGAAGAGGAAAATACTGCTGAAGAAGAGCAGGCTCCTGCATCTGCTGCGATTATTTATGATGATGTTGTGGAAGATATCGAGGATTTTGAGCAAGAAGATGAAAAGGATGAAATTTATCGTGATTTAAAAAATACCGTTGGTAAGATGGCGGTTAAATCTATTGCAATCTTTTTGATCTCTATTCTTGCAATTTATCTTTTTGTTGCCGCATATAAACCGGCTTTATTCGGGAATGCAATCGATGAACCGTGGTATCAAGTTGTTTTTCTTGTCCTTGATTGTGTTTCTTTTGCGTTATTTTCTTCTATTTTTCTGCAAGGCCTTGCGCTTTTGCTGAAAGGTAGAGCAGATACCGATACCTTTCTTGCTTTGCTTAATATCTCGTTGATTGCTGTTCGGGTAATCAATCTAATTAAACCGGATTTTCTTCCTCATCCTTTGAACCTTGAACCTATGCTGATGATCGGCTTATTGTTCAATATTAATTCCAAAAAGAAAATTGCAGCTAATATAAAGCGTAACTTTAAATTTATTGCATCGAGCGGAGATAAATTAACAATAACTAAAACCGCTTCTTCAGAGGCCAACAACGCCCTTATATTGGAAACCGAGGAAGGGGGAGATGTGGCTTATACGCATCGCACCGGCCTTGTATCAGGCTTCATTAATAATAGTTATTGCGATTTTGATTGGGATCGGGGAATTCAGCATTTTTTGTTTGCCACTCTGATTTTTATCATTGTTGGGTTTATAGCTCTTGCTCAACTGGCCGGTTGGGAAGAAGCTGCTCTTTTTCCTGCTGCCGCTATTGCAACATCATTGCCTTTTTTTGCTCGTCATTTTTATGCCGCCTCAATTTTTAAGGTTGGAAAAAAAGCAAGAAAACGCGGGGGAGTGCTTACTTCTGCAGATTCTGCAAAAGAACTTGAAGATGTTGACTTGATGGTATTGAGTGATACGGAGTTACTTGGGAATGAGGCAGTTCTCTTGCAAGGAGTAAAAGCGATTGGAGATTTAAAGCTCGATACTTTACTTACTTTTATTGCGGCTCTCTTTAACGAAACGAATTCTCCGCTGAAGCCTCTTTTCTTAAAGATGATTGATAGTAAGTCGGTAAAGTTGCCTAAGGTTGATGATGTTTTTTATCATCCCGGCGAAGGCTACACCTGCCTTATTGAAAGCAAGATGTTTTATGTTGGCACCGCGGAATTTATGCAAAACTTTAATATTGAATTTCCAAAGCAATTAATGGAGCTTCGATTGGAAGGGTGCAATTTTCCGGTTTATGCCGCCTATCATAAATCCGCAGTTGGCGTTTTCATTGCAAGTTATGAAGCAAATAAGCATACATTGGATGGCCTCCTCTTTGCTGAAGAAAAGCATCTTTCCCTCGGCCTTGTTTCTACTGATTTTAATGTAAACCATCAACTTCTGAATACTCTTTATCCAATGGTGGATACAAGGCGATTTATCCATATTCTCTCAAAAGAAACAGGAGAGTTATGCGAGCCTCATTTGGAGCGCAAAGCTAAATCTTCCGATATGATTTCATCTCGAAATGGTTTTAAAGGGTTGGTCGCTGCTTTGGTTGGTGCAAAAAAATTGCTTACCGCTCTGCGAGTAAATCGAGTAATTCGTATTTTATATGCCATTTTATCTCTTTCTCTCATCTTTTTTATCGCTTTAAATGGTTATTCTGCCAATACAGATCTTCAAATTTTAGCATATCAATCAATGTGGTTGCTTCCCGTTTGTGCAATTTGTACATTTTGCAAATAATTAATGAAACACTTGAAATTTGTTTGTTGATATTGTATAATGTTTCTATGAAATTTTTAAAGCGATTCCAAAAGGAATTGCGAAAGGAGTAAACCATGAGCACCTCAGCAGTAAACATTCGCAATATTTGTTTGATCGGCCATAAAGGCAACGGTAAGACTACTTTAGCAGAGTCGATGTTGTTCTTTGCCAAAGCAACCGATAGGCTGGGGAAGATCGAGCAGGGTAATACCATTTTGGATTTTGATGCCGAAGAAATTAAGCGCAAGATTTCTATTGCGCTTTCGATGGCTTCTTTTGAATATCGCAATACCAAGATCAATCTGATCGATGTCCCCGGAAATTATGATTACGAAGGCGATCAGATCTCCGCTTTGGAGGTTGCCGATTTAGCCCTTGTTGTTTTGACCGCTAAAAATACTGTATCTGTCGGTACGGAAAAAGCATGGCAAAAAACTGAAGCAAAGAAGATGCCCCGTGCATTCTTTGTAACCGGTTTGGATGATGGCAATGCTGATTTTTATAGTATTGTTGAGCAGCTTCATGCTAAATTTGCGGCCCCTCAAATCCTGCCTATTACTTTGCCCTTGGTTGAAGATGGCGCTGTAGTTGGCTCTGTTAATGTTATTACCAATGAAGGCTATCGCTATGGTCAAGGCAAAGTGCCTGTTCCCGCTAATATGCAGGATAAAGTGAATACTTATTTTGATTCTGCCCTCGAAGCGATTGCAGAAACCGATGAAGCATTGATGGAAAAATTCTTCTCCGGCGAGGCCTTTACCGAGTTGGAGCTGGCCGAAGGCTTGAAGAATGCTGTTGCGCAGCGTTCTATCTATCCAATCTTCTGCGGCGTGCCTACCGAAGTGCGCGGTGTTGCCCAGTTGCTGGATGCCATCGTTGATTATTTCCCGTCTCCTCTTTCCAAGGGGAATGTTTTGGTGCAAAAAGGGGAGGAAACCGTTGAGCTGGCATGTGTGCCCTCCGGCCCGACCGTTTTGAGCATCTTTAAAACTGTAGCAGATCCTTTTGTTGGGAAAATGTCTTTCTTCAAGGTTTATTCCGGTACCGTTAAGAAGGATAGCACTTATGTTAATGTTGGGCGTGATTCTTCCGAAAAGATTGCCCATGTTTATACTCCCTTTGGTAAAAAGCAGAATGAGGTTGCCGAGCTGGAAGCCGGCGATATCGGTGTTTTCACCAAGTTGGTTACTGCTGCAACCTCCGATACTCTTTGCGATAAAGATTTCGCTGTTGAAATTCCTGCAATCCAATTCCCGAAGGCAAACTATAGCAAGGCTGTTGTTTCTACCGCCAAAGGCGATGAAGAAAAGATTGCTCAAGGCATCAATCGTATGATCGAAGAGGATCCTACTTTGATTTTGAAGAACAACCCCGAAACCAAGCAGTTGGTTCTTTCCGGTTTCGGCGATCTGCAGCTTGATGTTGTTGTGTCCAAACTTGCCTCTAAATTCGGCGTTAAGGTTAATCTCGAAGAGGTTAAGGTTCCTTATCGCGAAGCGATTCGCAAGAAAGTTAAGGTTGAAGGAAAGCATAAAAAGCAATCCGGCGGTCATGGTCAGTATGGTCATGTTTGGATTGAGTTTGAGCCTCTCTTCGAGGGAGAGTTTGAATTTGCAGAATCGGTATTCGGCGGCTCTGTGCCCAAGAACTATTTCCCTGCAGTTGAAAAAGGATTAAAAGAATCCATCAAAAAGGGTGTTCTTGCCGGCTATCCTGTTACCGGTTTAAAGGCCACCTTGCTGGATGGTTCCTATCATCCTGTTGATTCTTCTGAAATGGCATTTAAGACTGCTGCGTCTATTGCTTTTAAAGAGGGTATGAAGCAGGCCAATCCCGTTCTTTTGGAGCCTGTTGGCACCTTAACTGTTCATGTATCTGATGCGTTGATGGGCGATATTATCGGCGATATCAATAAGCGCCGCGGCCAGATTCTTTCGATGGATGCTTCCGAAACTCGCGGCTTTAAGATCGTTCAGGCGATTGTGCCAATGAGTGAAATGAATTCCTATGCAATGGATCTGCGCAGCATGACCCATGCAAGAGCATCCTTTAGCTTCAGCTTCCTTGAGTATCGGGAGGCCCCCGCTAACATTACTCAAAAAGTAATTGCAGAAAAGGCTGAATAATTAAATAAAACAGACCATATAAATTAACGATAACATTTGAGAAGAGGTTAGAGTTATGTTTATATGGTCTGTTAAATTAAATCGAAATATATTATGGGGTTTTTGCGCGGCAATCTGCCTTTCTATCGGTGCCATCGCGGTCTTTACCCCTAAAGATTCAGCAGATGTTTTGAAAAACTCTGTCGATACCCGCGCCGAAAGCTTTGAGCAGCAGGCGGCAATTTTAAAGAGTTTCGGCTATGAGGTTGAAGGCCAACCGCTTTTAATCGAAGAAATTATTATTCCCTCTGAATTTGATCAAAAATATGAGGAATATAATAATTATCAAAAAATCAGCGGATTTGATTTATCTGATTATAAGGGATATCGCGCAAAGAAATATACATATCGCGTTATTAATTATCCCAATTATCCGGAAAATGTTTTAGCGAACCTGATTGTGTATAATGGAAGGGCTATTGGCGGAGATATATCTTCAACCTCGCCGGAAGGGTTTGTTCACGGTTTTATTAAAGAATAAGGAAAAAGATGAGAATTGATAAATATTTATGTGATACATTAAATATGACCCGAACGGAAGCGAAGAAAACAATCTCTTCCGGTCGGGTTGCAATCAATGGGGTTATTGCAAAGAGCGGAAGTATTCAGGTGCAGAAGGAAGCAAAAATAACCTTGGACGGAGAATTGGTGGAGTATCAGCGGTATTTTTATATAATGCTCCATAAACCTCAAGGTTATGTTTGCGCAAACGTTGATTCGAAAAGTAAAACTGTTTTTGATTTATTACCGCCGGAATATAAAAAGAAAGACCTATTTGTTTGCGGTCGATTGGATAAAGATACCACCGGTTTGGTTCTGATTACCAATAACGGTGCACTTGCTCATCGAATATTGGCTCCTAAAAAATGTATTTTTAAGGAATATATTGTAACCTTGCGGGATAAAGTTTCTAAAGAAGATATTTTGCGTATGGAAGAAGGAATGGAACTTTTAAGCGGCCAAATATTTGCTCCCGCCTATTTTGAACCGGACAAGCCCAATCATGGCCTTTTAAAAATCAGCGAAGGAAAATTCCATCAAATCAAAAGAATGTTTGCGGCGCTCGGCAATGAAGTTGTTGCTCTTCATCGGCAATCTATTCATGGTCTCTCTTTGGATCCATCGCTCCAAGTGGGGGAGTGCCGCTATTTAACCGAAGAAGAAATCCTTTCCCTTGAGCGGATTATTTAATGGGCATTTCAACTAAAAAATCCCTTGTTTTTATTTAATTGTATTCAAAATTGTGCATTTTCAACAAAATGTAAAGATGAAATTTGTTTAAAAAAAGTATTCCAATTTTTCAATAGTTGTGGTATAGTAATCATAAGAAATTATGCTTCATCAGGAGGTTCAAGATTATGGCAAGTTTGTCATTGAAAGGAATTTACAAAAGATATCCCGGCGGCGTTGTAGCTGTCTCCGATTTTAACCTTGAAATCGAAGATAAAGAGTTCTTGGTATTGGTTGGTCCTTCCGGTTGCGGTAAGTCCACCACTCTGAGAATGATCGCCGGTTTGGAAGAGATCACTGAAGGTGAGTTGCTGATCGGCGATAAGCTTGTCAACGATGTTGCTCCTAAGGATCGCGATATCGCAATGGTGTTCCAGAACTATGCTCTGTATCCCCATATGACCTGCTTCGATAATATGGCTTTTGGCCTGAAGCTGCGCAAGACTCCGAAGGAAGAGATCAAGCGCCGCGTTGAGGAAGCAGCAAAGATCTTGGATATCAGCCATCTGCTTGATAGAAAGCCGAAGGCTTTGTCCGGTGGTCAGCGTCAGCGTGTTGCTTTGGGGCGTGCTATCGTTCGTGAGCCTAAGGTATTCTTGCTCGACGAGCCTCTTTCCAACTTGGATGCAAAGCTTCGTGCTCAAATGAGAACAGAGCTTTCTAAAATCCACCATAATTTGAAAACTACCTTTATCTATGTAACCCATGACCAGACCGAGGCTATGACCATGGCTACCAGAATCGTAGTTATGAAGGATGGTCTTATCCAGCAGGTTGATACTCCTCAGAACCTCTATCTCTATCCTTGCAATGTGTTCGTTGCAGGCTTTATCGGATCTCCTCAGATGAACTTTATCAAGGTGCAGTTGGTTGAGAAGAGCGGCAATTATTATATTGAGTTTGCCGGCAATTCCTTGAAGCTGCCCGAAAGCAAGATCAATGATGCAGTGAAGGAAAAGGTTGGCGAAACTGTTATCATGGGTATTCGCCCCGAGCATGTTCATGATGAGGAAGAGCATCTTGCTGCTATGCCTGATTATATCGTTACCAGCACCGTTGAGGTTGCTGAAATGATGGGTTCCGAAACCTATCTGTACTTGGATGTTGAGGGCAGCAAGTTTACTGCTCGCGTATCTCCCAAGTCTACTGCTAAGGCTGATGATGTTATCAAGGCTGCTCTGGATCTTTCTTATTGCCATCTCTTTGATGCAGAAACCGAGCGCACCCTCGTTAACTAATCGAATTTTTGATCCCCCGATTTTATCGGGGGATTTTTTTATTATTCATTATGACGAAAGCATTAGTCGGTTTTTATGATGTAAAAATGAGCATCTTAACCGAATGAAGAGGGGAATGCAGGGGGTATTCTTTGCTGTATTGTGCAATATTAACAATATTTTTTGCAAAAAACTATTGAAAAAGATAAAGAAATATTGTAAAATGATATTATCATTATGGTCATTTTGTATATAGGAGGATTTTAGGAAATGTCGAATCGTTTTTTCCAAAGTGTAGTTTATCAACTGAAGGATAGTATTGACCGTACTGTTGGTGTTATTGATGAAAATGGTACCGTTATTTCTTGCAGCGATCTCATTAAAATCGGGGAAGTTCATGAAAATGTGATTTCCTCTATTTCTGCTACCATGGAAAGCATTGTTGAGGATGGGTATACCTATAAGCCCCTTAATTCTCGCTCCGGTTTGGAGTATGTTGCTTTCGTGGAAGGCACCGACGATCTTGCCGAGAAATATATTAATTTAATTACCATTACCCTTACCAACATTAAGCAATACTATGATGAAAAATTTGATAAGAATAACTTTGTTAAAAATGTAATTTTAGATAATATTCTGCCCGGTGATATTTTCATTAAAGCCAAGGAACTGCGCTTTGAGGTAGAGGCCTATCGGGTTGCAATTTTGATTCGTCTTTCTGATAAGAGCGATGTTTCTGCTTATGATATTTTGCAAGGTCTTTTCCCTGATCGGCAAAAAGATTTCATTATCAATATTAATGAAACCGATCTTGTGCTTGTAAAAGAAGTGAAGAACTTTAATGATAATAAAGATCTTGAAAAACTTGCCAAGAGCATTATCGATATTGTTAGCAGCGAGCTTTATATTAAATCTTATGTTGGTATCGGTACCATTGTTGATAATATCCGCGATCTTCCTCGCTCCTTTAATGAGGCGCAGATCGCTCTTGAAGTTGGCAAGGTTTTTGATACCGAGAAGTTTATAATGACCTATGATAATCTGGGAATTGGGCGCTTGATTTATCAGTTGCCCACCACTCTTTGTGAAATGTTCCTTTCTGAAGTCTTCAAAAAAGGCTCCATTGAGTCTCTGGATTATGAAACTCTCTTTACCATTCAAAAATTCTTCGAAAATAACTTGAATGTTTCCGAAACTTCCAGAAAATTGTTTGTCCATCGTAATACCTTGGTTTATCGCTTGGAGAAGATTCGCAAACTGACCGGATTGGATCTTCGCCGGTTTGATCATGCCATTGTATTTAAGGTGGCATTGATGGTTAAGAAGTATTTAACCTCTAATCCTGCAAAATTTTAATTTAGGGTGTTAACATGATTTTATTTGATGATGTTTATAAAAGCTATCCCAATGGTACAAATGCCTTAAACGGTGTATCTTTTCAAATTGAAGATGGCGAGTTTGTCTTTGTGATTGGTGCCAGCGGGGCAGGAAAAAGCACCGTTATTAAGTTGCTGATGCATGAAGAAGTGCCTACCGGCGGCAAAGTTCAGGTCGGCGATTTTAATATCAAAAAAATGCGCAGCAGTAAAGTTCCGATGCTGCGCAGAAGCATGGGTGTTGTTTTTCAGGATTTTCGCCTGATCGATAATTTGACTGTTTTTGAAAATGTTGCATTTGCCATGCGCGCAGTAGGATGTAATCAGCGTACTATTCGGCGCAGAGTTCCTTATGTTCTTGGCGTTGTGGGCCTTGGTCATAAGGCTAAAAATTATCCACCTGAGCTTTCCGGCGGCGAGCAACAGCGCGTTGCTCTTGCAAGGGCATTGGTCAATAATCCTCATCTGATTATTGCTGATGAGCCTACCGGAAATGTCGATCCCGAAATGGCGCGTGAAATTATGGAACTTTTAAACCAAATTAATCAAAACGGAACCACTGTTATTGTGGTTACCCATGATAATACTTTGGTAAATGCCTTTAAAAAGCGCGTAATCCGCCTTGAAAAAGGAAGGATTCTCAGCGATCAGGTTGGCGGCTATTATGCCGATGAAGATGAATAAGAAGGAGGTGGCGCTGTGTATTTTTTGCAGACTGCATTTAAAAGTATTCGAAAGAATTATTTGATGACCTTCGCCTCCATCTTTGTTTTAATCGCTTGTATGCTCATTATGGGTTCTGCTTATCTTTGTTCTGCCAATATCGAAGTTTTTATGAATGATCTTGGTCAAAAGAACGAGATTGTTGCATATATTGATGATGCTGTGGAGGAAAGCGCCTATACTGAGCTTGAGCTCGAGCTTGAAGGCATTGAATATGTTGATAATGTTACCTTTGTAACCAAAGATGATGCCCTTTTGGAATATCAAAAAGAATTTGGCGAAGAAGGGGAATATCTTTCTTGGTTTTATGGCGATGAAAATCCATTGCGCAATGAATTCAGAATTACTGTGAATGAGGATCATCTTGAAGCATTTGAAGGAATAGCTGATGAAATTGCCAATATGGAAGAGATCGCAAATATTTCCGATTCTCAAGAAATCGTTAATGTTTTGCTGTCGTTAAAGAATGTTATGGATATTCTTGGCTTTTGGATCATGCTGATTCTTGCCTTGGTTTCTTGGTTTATTGTATCCAATACCATCAAACTTGCGATGCTTAATCGCCGCCATGAAATCAATATTATGAAATATGTTGGAGCAACTAATTGGTTCATTCGTGTCCCCTTTATTTTAGAAGGGCTTATTATCGGATTGATCGCAGCCGCAGTTTCATTGGGAATCCAATGGATTGTTTATGAATATTTGCTGCAGCCGTTGGTTTCCGATCTCCAATTTGTTACCACTGTTCCGTTTGCTGATCTTTTCCCGTTGCTGGTTCTTTATTTTGCAGGAATCGGGTTATTTGTTGGCTTATTCAGCAGTGTATTTTCCATCAATAAGTATTTAAAGGTATAAGGAGAATCTATGAAAAAGTGGCGTTCTGTTATTGCAATGGCCATCATTATTGTGTTGGTCCTTGGGATGCTGACAACCATTGTATTAAGCGTTAAAACCTACGCAAAAGAAAGCGTTGCAGAAATGCAGGATAAGCTTAATTCTCTTGCAAATCAGCGCGAAAAGCTTGAAAAAGAGCTTGAAAAAATCAAAGATAAAAAAGAAGCAACTTTGGAGCAAAAAGAGATCATTGATCGGCAAATTACTGATCTTAATTCCGAAGTCGGAATCCTCGAAGAGATCGTTGATGATCTTTCCGGTCAGCTCAATACCAGCCGTGAAAAACTCAAAGAAGCCGAAGGGAATTTGGATAAAAATACTCAACTTGCCAAAGAGCGGATCCGCGCTATGTATGAGCTTGGAAATACTTCTTATGCAGAGATTATTTTAAGTTCTTCTTCGCTTCATGATTTTGTGGCTCGAATTGAGATGGTTCGTCAGATGGCGGATTATGATCAAAAGGTCATTAATGAACTTAAAGAAACAAAAGAAACGATTGAAACCGAAACAAAAGCCATTCAAGAGAAAACCGAGAAGCAGCAAAATGCTTTGAACGCAATGGAGAGCAATCTTTCCACGCTTGAAAGAAAGCAAGACCAAAGCGATGCTTTGATTGAAAAGTTTAATGAGCAGACTGAAGAAAATCTGAAAGCATTAGAAAAAGCAGAAGCTGCGCAAGAAAAATTAAGAGCAGAGATCGATAAAGCTATTGCCCAAAGCGGCAATCAAAATTATGTTGGTGGCGATTTCTTATGGCCTGTTAAGGGATATTATGGTATTACAAGTCAGTTCGGTTACCGTTATCATCCGATCAGCGGCAAGTATAAATATCATAACGGAACCGATATCAGTGGCGGCGGCATCAATGGTAAGCCGATTCTTGCTGTAAACTCCGGCACTGTTTTGGTTGCCGGATATAATACCGGCGGTTATGGCTACTACGTTGTTATTGATCATGGCGGCGGAATCACTTCGCTCTATGCTCATGCAAAGAGCCTTAATGTGAGCAAAGGTCAAAGGGTTTCCAGAGGTGATACGATTGCCTATGTTGGTTCGACAGGCTATTCCACCGGCCCGCATCTGCATCTGGAATTCACCAAAAACGGAAAGCGTGTTGATCCGCTTGATTATTATCCCGGCATTAAATTCACCTATTATTAATAGCGGAGGATTCTCTGTTTATGAAGAAAAAAATTGAACTCGGTACTGCGCTGTTCTTTATTGTTGCTGTTATGATGGTTAGCTGCATTGTAACCTATATGTATATGGCGCATATGGTGGAGCGTACCACAGGGAAGAGCGAGGTATTTGAGAAACTCAGTCAGGTTTATCAGGTTATTAATAATCGCTATATCGGCGAACTTGATGAAGATGAAGCGATGGATTCTTTGTTGAGTGGCTATGTAGACGGTATTGATAATTATGGCGTGTATCTTAATAAAACTGATTACCTTGATTTTAAAAACGATTTGGAAGGAAAGCAATCCGGTATCGGTGCAACCTTGAAATATGTGGCATCCTCCGGATTTATGAAGGTATCTCGCGTTAAAGAGGGATCGCCTTGCGATGAGGCCGGCCTGAAAGCGGGGGATACCATCTGCCAAGTTAATGGCGTTGATCTTTCCACATTAAGTTATACCGAAGCGGCAAAACGCTTAAAAGCCAATGTGGGAACCGAATTAAAGCTTGCGATTCAGCGGGGCGAGGAGCAGATCAATACCACTGTTGTGGTAAAAGAATATAAGAGCCTTACTGTTTCTTATCGATTAATGGTTGATCAGATTGGATATATCGCTATTTATGAATTTGACTCCAATACTGCAGCTGATTTTAAAGCGGCCATTGAATCGCTGAAAAGTCAGGGGGCTAATTCTTTTATTTTCGATGTGCGAAATAATACCGGCGGTTCTCTTAACGCTGTAACAGAAGTTTTGGATTATCTTTTGCCCAAAGGCACTCTCTGCACGGTTGTGGATAAGGCGGGCAATAAAGAAACCTATTCTTCCGATGAAAAATGTTTTTCCGGCGATATTGCGGTATTAATCAACGGATCCACCTATAGCGGCGGCGAGCTTTTTGCTGCTGCAATCCGCGATTTTGATTATGGAACATTAGTTGGAACTAAAACCTATGGAAAAGGAATGGCTCAAGATGTTATTCCTCTTGGCGATGATACCGCGCTCTATCTTTCAACGCATCTTTATTATCCTCCTAATGGTGAAAACTATGAGGGAGTTGGCGTTGCACCGGATCAAGAGGTTGCCCTTTCTGCCGATGCCGAAAATCGTTTTTATGAGCTAACCTTTGAAGAAGATCTTCAATTGCAGGCCGCAGTTACTGCGCTAAAATAATTATTCTTAACAGCTCTACCTATGGGTAGAGCTGTTTTTCTTTTTTTATTAGAAAATCAACTTTATAGCCAATTTTCATATGATATTTTAAGGAGATGATAGAATGAAAATCCCGATGAAAAATATAAATGAAGCCATGCATGCAAAGAATATTTTAAATAAAGCAGGGCTTCGAATAAATATAAGCAAGGGAAGCGGCCCTGAAGGATGTTATTATTATCTGCAAGTTCCTGATCGCGATTATCCTGCTGCATCGATCATATTATTTAAGCATGATATATTAAAATGAAAGGCGGATAGGCATATGATCTACTTTGATAATGGTGCATCCACCTATCCAAAGCCTCCTTCTGTTGTTAAAGCCGTTTCAAGTTGGATGCAAAAGAATGGCGCAAATCCCGGCAGAAGTGGGCATAAAATGTCGATGGAAGCGGCAGAACTTATTTATAATACAAGGGTGGCATATGCCAATTTGTTTGGATTAAAAAAACCTGAATGCGTTATATTGGTTCCCAATGCCACCTATGCTTTGAATATGGTTCTTTTTGGTCTTTTTGAGAAAGGAGATCATATTATTACAACCGATTTAGAGCATAATAGCGTTTTGCGCCCTTTATGGCAGCTTCAGGAACGCGGTGTTGCAGTATCGGTGGTTCCGGTTGATTTTAAAGATGATAGAGCAACAATAACCTCGATTATGAATGCCATTCGTAAAAATACGAAAGCAATAATATGCACCCAATGCTCAAATATATGCGGGCGCATCCTTCCGATCGGCGAAATCAGCAATAAAAAACCCAAAGATGTTCTCTTGATTGTTGATGGCTCCCAAGGAGCAGGTTCCATAATAACCAATGTATCAGAAATGGGAATCGACTACTATTGCGCCCCCTCGCATAAAGGGCTGATGGGGCCTCAAGGCGGCGGGATTTTGCTGATAAATAATAGGGCACCGCGTCCTTTGATTTTTGGCGGAACAGGAAATGAGAGCCTGAAATTAGACCAACCTAAAGATCTTCCGGAGCATCTGGAAAGCGGCACTCTTCCTGCACCGATTTGTGCGGGAATGTTAGCAGCGGCTGAATTCATTCAGTCAAATGGTCTCGGTAAAATATGCGACCATAAGCGTAACTTAACACAATATGCATATTCTGAATTGAAAAATTTACCAAAAATTGAATTATATATGGCTCCTTATGCACAGCACTGCATTGGGGTTATACCATTCAATATAAAAGATAAAAATTCATCAGAAGTAGGGGAACTGCTTGATCGCTATAATATATTCGTTCGTAGCGGGATTCATTGTGCGCCGCTTTTTCATCTGCGAATGGGCACGGAGCACCGCGGAATGGTTAGAATCAGCTTTGGATTTATGAATCAGATGCGCGAGATTGATCATTTGATAAAAATATTAAAAAAATCCTTTATTTTTTCATAAAAAAGTATTTATTTTAAAATTGCTTTATGATATAATAAATAAAATATTAGTATTATATACTAAAATGGATTGGTTTATCTAAAAAAGATAGTCCAAGCGATTTTAAGGAATTGAAAGCGGGAAGAGATGAATGTTTAGAGATTTTTTGGACCATATTGTTAATGTGATCCGCACGATCCAGTTCCCCAAGGATTTTATTGATATCCTGATCGTGGCTTATTTGATCTACCATGTTTTGCGTTTTATTAAGCAAACCAGGGCAGGTCATCTTTTGCGCGGCCTGATTGCCCTTTTAGTATTGATTGTTGTGGCTAAACTGCTTAATTTAAGCGCGGTTGGATATCTGATGAATAATGTTCTTCAATTAAGCTTTGTTACCATTATTATCGTTTTCCAGCCGGAGCTTCGCTCTCTTTTGGAAAAGCTCGGCAGAATCAATATCAGCAATATGCTTCCTTTCTCCAAAGGGAACGATTCTGAAACCGAGCGGATCACCGCGGGAATTAATAGCATTTGCGATTGCTGCTCCGACCTTTCCAATCGCGGAATAGGCGGTTTGATCGTTTTGGAGAAAACAACGCGTCTTGGCGATGTTGAAGCCACCGGAACCGCTTTAAATAGTGAGCTTAATGCTCAAATGCTTGTTACAATCTTTTTCCCCAATACGCCCCTTCATGACGGAGCAGTGTTTATTCGTGATTTTAAAATTGTTTCTGCCGGTTGCTTGTTGCCATTGAGCCAAAGGCTGGAAATCAGCAAAGCCCTCGGCACTCGCCATCGCGCCGCGGTTGGCTTGAGCGAGATTTCTGATGCGGTTGTTGTTGTTGTATCGGAAGAAACCGGCAAAATTTCATACGCGCAAAATGGGGAGATCCATATTGGGCTTACTGCTTTGGAGCTTAAAAATGTTCTGACTAATAACTTCATTTCCGAGCGAGCAAAAGATAAAGCGGAGGTGAAGAAATAATGAAAAGCAATTTCAAAGAAAAAATCATCGGTTTCTTTCGGAATGATTGGCAGCTTAAATTAATTTCAGTTCTTCTTGCCATTGTTGGTTGGTTTTTGATCTGCGAATATGTTGATCCTGAAACCGATACTATGGTCAATAATATCTCAATCCTTGTAAATTACGAAGGATCTGTGCCCGAAAAAGAAGGGCTCGGTATTATGACCACAATCGAGGATACCGTATCAATCAAAGTAAGCGGTTCCCGCGATACAATCGCCCTTATGGATACCAATAAGATCACCGCCTCATTAGATATGAGTAATGTTACAAGAAGCGGGGAGTATGATCTTCCGGTTAAAATCAGCCTCGGTGATCAAAATATTGCCTTGATCGATCAGAGCATTGAAAGCGTCAAGGTGCGTTTTGATAAAAACATTGTAAAAAGTGTTAAAATTGATACCACCGTTGAGGGGGATGTTGAAAAAGGGTTCATTCGCGAAGAACCTAAAATGCTGAATAACTATATCACCGTTACAGGCCCTCAAGCCATTGTTGATACTATTGTTTCGGCAGAAATTAAGATCAAACAAGATAAATTTGTTGAAACAAATACCTTTAATTGCGACTATACTTTTGTTGATAGCAAGGGCAAAGAGGTGGCTAAAACCTTTCTGTCTGTTGATGTGTCCACCGTTGATGTTACAGTCGCTGTTGTGAAAGAAAAAACAGTTCCGTTTTCGGTAAGTATTGTCAATTCCAGCGGCGGAAACGATAAAGCCTTTTGTGAAGCGATTATAAAGCCTGAAAACATTAAGATTTCCGGCAATGCTGAGGTATTGGACGCAATCAATTCTATTGATCTCGGTGTTATCGATGTTGCCGAGCAAACCAAAGATTTTGAAACAACGCTTAACGTTGTGGTTCCCAACGGAATCAAAAATGTTGAGAATATCGAAACTGCAAAGGTAACGGTGAAGTTTAAAGATGTACAGCAAAAAACCTTTACAGTTTCAAGCTTCAATTTGATCAATCTTCCCGATGGTGTTTCGGGAAAAATCAAGGAAAGCAAATTATCCATTAAGGTTCGCGGGCTTCCTGCCGATATAAAAGCGTTATCCGGAAAAGATGTTAAGGTTGTTGTTGATGCCAATGGTCAAATTCTTTCTCCGGGAAGCCATCGTTTATCGGCACTTGTTGATTTCCCTGATGAATCCAATGTCGGTGTTGTTGGAAAATATCAATTAACAGTTGTTGTATCTTAAGGAAAAAAGCGTCATTGTAATCCGGCCTTTATCCATATAAAGGTCGGATTGCTATGTGATAAAGGGGTTGAGTTTTTGGAGGCAGAAGGCAGAGTTATTCGTTTTGATGGGCAAACCGCTTTGATTGAGATTCGCCGAAAAGGCGCTTGCGGTGATAGTTGCGCTCATTGCAGCGGCTGCTCTGCCCAACTGATGCAAATCGAAGCTGAATGCCCTCTTAATGCATCAAAAGGGGATTGGGTGAAAATCTCCTCTGATCGCAGTTTTGTTTTTTTAGGTTTATTTATTATTTTCTTATTACCTTTGGCGCTTCCGCTAATTGCCTATTTTTTATTAGCAGGAACAGGGGTTGAAATCTTTTTTGTTTTCTTGGCATTGATTTTTTCTTTGCTTCTAATTCTTTTTTTAAATAAAAATCAACGTTTTCAAGCAAGGTTAAAGCCAAAGGTTATAGAAGTTATTGTTAAAGCGAGGATTAAGGATGAGTAATTATTTTGAAACATCAACCGATGAACTTCAGAAGGAACTGAACGCTTTGCGGGCGGTGCATAAGGAGTATTGTGCCGATGGTGTTCAGTTGGATATGACCCGCGGAAAACCCAGTGCGGAGCAACTTGATTTAAGCAAGGAGCTTTTGAGCATTCTTGTTGATAATGAAGACTGCATTGGAGAAAACGGTTTAGATTGCCGTAATTATGGCGTTTTAGATGGTTTACCCGAAGCAAAACGCCTTTTCGCTGATCTTTTGGGAGTTAAAGAAGAGCAGGTGATTCTTGGGGGCAACTCCAGTTTAAACATGATGTTTGATACCATCGCCCGCGCTTTTTGCTTTGGTAATTTCAGCAGCGAGCAGCCTTGGTGTAAGGAAGAAAAAATCAAGTTTCTTTGCCCTGCGCCCGGCTATGATCGCCATTTTGCCATCTGCGAGCAATTCGGAATCGAAATGATTGCAATTCCTATGCTGAATGATGGCCCCGATATGACCATGATTGAAGATCTGGTTAGTAATGATGAAGCAATCAAGGGGATTTGGTGTGTACCTAAATATTCCAACCCTACCGGCGTTGTATATTCCGATGATGTGGTTCGTCGATTCGCCTCTTTAAAGCCTAAAGCCAAGGATTTTCGCATTTTTTGGGATAATGCCTATGCGGTTCACGATCTTTATGATGAACGCCCTGAATTGCTGAATATTTTAGACGCCTGCGAAGAAGCGGGAAATCCCGATATGGTCTTTATGTTTAGCTCCACTTCCAAAATCACTTATCCCGGCAGCGGTGTTGCGGTTCTTGCTGCCAGTGTTGGCAACATTGAATATATCAAAAAGCAAATCACCGTTCAAACCATTGGTCCGGATAAAATCAATCAATTGCGCCATGTAAAAATGTTTGCTGATAAAGAAAGCATTATGGAGCAGATGAAGAAGCATGCTGCGATTATGCGCCCCAAATTTGAGGCCGTTGAAAATGCGCTTTTGCGTGATTTAGGCGGCAAGGGTATTGCCGAGTGGGAAAAGCCTCTTGGCGGTTATTTCGTGAGCTTTAACGCTCTTTCCGGGTGCGCAAAGCGCATCTATGAGCTTTGCGCCGCTGCAGGCGTTGCATTAACTAAAGTGGGCGCCACCTTCCCGTATGGCCGCGATCCCGAAGATTCCAATATTCGAATTGCTCCCAGCTTTCCTCCCGTTGAGGAACTGAAGAAAGCAATGGATCGCTTTACTGTATGCGTTAGAATTGCAAGTATTGAAAAAATCCTCGCCGAGCGCGGCGCTTGATAGGTGTTTTTCATGGAAATCGGAATGTCGCTTGCTTGTTTTTATCCTTTAGAGCCGGAGTTTGCAGTTGCAGAAGCAAAATCTCTTGGGATGAAAACTTGCGAAATTTTTCTTAATACTTTTTCGGAACTTGAGGAAAACTATCTTATTGATTTGCGCAAAAAGTGTGATAATGCCAATCTCTCGGTTCATTCCATCCATCCTTTTACCAGCGCTATTGAAAATTATTTTTTCTTTTCGCCATATCCAAGGCGGATTCAGGATGCAAGAGAGCTTTATCTCCGCTATGCCGATGCTGCAAAAATTTTAGGTGCAAAAGTGATCAATATCCATGGAGATCGCGGGATGGGTCTGGAGCGCTTTGATGATTATTTGGAATGCATCAGCCCCTTGCGAAGCCTTCAGGATAAAACCGGAATTATTTATGCTATGGAAAATGTTTTTTATAATAGCGTAAATCACCCTGAATTTACTTTTCGCCTTCATCGCGCGGCCCCCGATGTTGGTTTTACCATTGATATAAAGCAAGCATATAAAGGGGATCAAGATCCCATTGCTTTAATTGAGGCAATGGGGAATGGAATTGTAAATTTCCATGTAAATGATCGCGATCCCGATCATCTTTGCATGTTACCGGGAAGGGGAGCGGTCAACTTTGATCTTCTTCTTTCTGCTCTGAAAAAAGCGGGTTATCAAGGCCCTGCTCTGATTGAAGTGTATCGTCAAAATTTTGATAAGCCCGACGAGATCCTAAAATCAAAACAATTTTTGGAGCAAAAAGTTTCCCTTGCAAAATGATCGTTAATGCGATATAATTTATTAAAAATTGAAAGGTGGTAATCATCATGAAATGTCCGTTTTGTGGTTGCCTTGAAAGCAAGGTTATTGATTCAAGACCGACCGATGATGAAGAAAAAATCCGTCGCAGAAGAGAATGCATCAGCTGCACCAAGCGATTCACTACATTTGAAGCGATTGAAACCATCCCTCTTGTTGTAATTAAAAAAGATAAAACCCGCGAACCCTTTTCAAAGGAAAAGATCATGAAGGGGCTCATTCGCGCCTGCGAGAAGCGCCCTGTCAGCGTTGCGGATATGGAAAAAATCGTAAGCGATGTAGAAGCGGTTCTCTTTAACTCTCTCGAAAAAGAGATCACCACTCAATATATCGGCGAGCTTGTTATGGAAGCTTTGAAGCTTATTGATGAGGTTGCTTATGTGCGCTATGCCTCTGTGCATCGTCAATTTAAAGATATTAACTCTCTCTACGAGGAAGTTGCAAAACTTTTGAAGAAAGGCTAAACTATGAAGCAATGTGTTCATTTGATTGATGAAGAATATGATGGAGAACTGCGCTTTTCAATCATCGAAAGCGAGATGAATGCAGATTCTTGCGTATTAACCCTCGGCGGTTATGATGGCGATGAATTAGTCGGATTTAAGATTTCTATCCCTATGATGACCAAGAAAATGTTTTTCAAAACATTTCAGTTTATCCATCCCACCGGCGTTGTAACTCTTTCGTCCATCGGAAAAAAGAGTGATCGATTGATTCAATCCTTAAAAACTTATTTTAACCCCTCTTATGAGCCAACCGATGGTTTCTCTAGTGAACCGGTTGAAATCGATTATAAGCTCCGCAATCAAGGCGCCTATGACCTTTCGCAGGATAAGCTATATCTTCGCCTCTTTTATGATGAAGAGCAAGATGCCGATCTTCCCGCAAGCGAGCGGATCCATTTGAGCATGGATTTTGCCTTCAATCTCAATCGGGAAACCGCCAGCCTTATCGAAGTAAAGGAAGGTTATGCAGCCGATTTGATCTCATTTATAATGAAATAAAACTGTGGCGCTTATTTTGCGCCGCAGTAAAAATGCTGGTATAGCTCAGTTGGTAGAGCAACGCATTCGTAATGCGTAGGTCGTCGGTTCGAGTCCGACTCCCAGCTCCAAAAAAAGACAAGTCGAAAGACTTGTCTTTTTTTATCCAATCCGAAGGATTGGTATGTAATCGCCGATAGGCGTATGTAATCACGCGTAGCGTGTATGTCATCACCGCAGGTGTATTTTCTTCGGATTGATTACATACATTTCTTCGAAATGATTACATCCAACACTTCGTGTTGATTCCATACCGCAACAAGTTGCGGATTACATACAATGCTCCGCATTGATTTTTCACCGCTTTTATGTTATAATACACCCAAGGCGGTGATGAAGTGAAAACTTTTAAACAAATGCAGCTTGATAATATTAAGAAGAATTATAAAGAACATCGTGGGTGTTTAATAAAAAAATACCGCAGTGTTTTTGGTAAATATGTTATGGTTATTGATGAAAATGGTGAAAAATCAAAAGTTTATGTTGGCAAATGTATTTATGAAGATACTAAATTAGGTTCTATATTAACTATTGGTGAAATCAATCGTAAACTTATCAATATTCGTCCTGGTATTTGCAAAAATACTGATGAATAGTTAAATAAAATATATGTTGCGATATTAATTCTTCCATGATATAATCGGTTTGAAATTCGAGAAAGATTAAAAAGGCAAGGAAATAACAATGCAAATTTTCAACCTCACTTTAAGCCAAATGCTAATGATGTTCAGCCTTATTTTAGTTGGCTTTTTATTAAGAAAAAAAGCCAATATCCCCGAGAACGCGGGAACAGTTATGGCAAAGCTGGAAACCTATATTTTTGTACCTGCGCTTTCGCTGTATACGCAGATGACAAAATGTACGGTTGAGAACTTTTTGAAGCATTCGCCGCTGATTTTGTATGGCCTAGCGATTGTATTGGCAGCAATCATCATTGCTCACCCTGTATCGCGATTATTTTCAAAAGATCCTACATCTTATCAAAGAAATATTTATAAATACGCTCTTACCTTTGGCAACTTTGGCTTTATGGGTAATTTTATTGTTCTTGGAATTTGGGGCGAAGATGTTTTTTTTGAATATTTATTGTTCACCTTCTTCATTTCTGTTCTTTGCAACAGTTGGGGCTTATTTATTTTGATTCCAAAAGATCAAGGCGCAAACCTCTGGCAAAATCTCAAAAAAGGCCTTTTAACTCCGGCTATGATTGCAATCTTTCTTGGAATGATTTTAGGCCTTAGCAATGCCGGTCAATATTTGCCCGATTTTGTTCACACAGCTCTGAAGAATGCCAGCGATTGCCAAGGGCCCGTTGCGATGGTTTTAGCGGGATTTGTGATTGGTGGATATAAATTCAAAGATATGCTTTCTAATAAAAAAGTATATTTCGTAACCCTCCTTCGTTTGGTTGTTATTCCTGCTATTTTCATGGTTGCGCTCAAATTGATTGGTGCCGATGATAGTATTATGACTCTCGCCTTAATTGCTTTCGCAACACCTCTTGGGCTCAATACCATTGTATTTCCGGCGGCCTATGGCGGAGAAACCAAAACAGGCGCTGCCATGACAATGATTTCTCACACTTTATCAGTTATAACTATTCCTGTTATGTATCTGATTTTTATCGTGCTCCTTTAAATTCAGCCCTTGAACATAAAAGTTCAAGGGCTGAATTATTTTTTGAAACGGAACTATTATAAGTTGAAAAACATAAATGATTATGATATAATTTTTAAATAAAACCTTATAGGGGGACTATGCGTTTTTATGATTTGTAAGAATATTTTAGAGGCTCTCGGAAATACACCTATTATCCGCCTTCAGCACATGACCGGCCCTGATGATGCCGAAATTTTGGTGAAGTTTGAAGGATTAAATGTTGGTGGCTCTATTAAGACCAGAACTGCCTTTAATATGATTCTTGATGCAGAGAAAAAAGGGCTTTTAAATAAAGATACCATTATCGTGGAGCCAACCAGCGGAAATCAGGGGATTGGCCTTGCGCTTGTTGGCGCTGTGCGCGGATATCAGGTCAAGATCATCATGCCCGATTCTGTTAGCGAAGAGCGGCGCAAACTTGTGCGCCATTATGGAGCTGAAGTGATTTTGGTTCACGATGATGGCAATATCGGTCTTTGCATCGAGCAATGCTTGGAACTTGCCTTGAAAATGAAAGCAGAGGATGAGCGTGTTTTTGTGCCTCAGCAGTTTGAAAATCCCGCAAACCCTGCCATTCAGCGAAGCGGAACCGGCCGAGAAATTTTAGAGCAGGTAAATGGCCCCATTCACGGTTTTTGCTCCGGCATCGGCACCGGCGGCACCATAACAGGGATTGGGGAAACCTTAAAGGCCCAAAATCCCGATATGACCATTTGGGCGGTTGAACCGGAAAATGCCGCCATTCTTTCCGGCGGCTCTATTGGCACTCATCTTCAAATGGGAATCGGCGATGGTGTTATTCCGGAAATCCTAAACCAAGAGATCTACGACGATGTTTGTATCATTAAAGACGAAGAAGCTATCGAAGCTTCCAAAGATCTGGCAAGAAAAGAAGGTATTATGTGCGGAATCAGTAGCGGAACCAATGTTGCAGCTGCGCTTCGCCTCGCCAAAAAGCTTGGGAAGGGGAAAACAGTTGTTACAGTATTGCCCGATACCGCCGAAAGATATTTTTCTACCCCGCTCTTTGAAGATTAAAAGGAGAGAGAATAAATGAACTATTGGAATCAAAGCAAAGATAATATATATGTTGCTGCCCATCGGGGCTCTTCGGCGATTTATCCGGAAAATACAATGATTGCATTTCAAAAAGCCATTGAGGAAGGCGCAGATCAGATCGAAACAGATGTTCGCATCTCTAAAGACGGTGAGCTTGTTTTGATCCATGATGCAACCGTTGATCGCACTACTGATGGCAAAGGGCTTGTGCGCGAAAAAACTCTTGAGGAACTCAAAGCTTTAGATGCAGGTAAAATCAAAGGGGATAACTTTAAAGGAATTAAGATCCCCACCTTACGGGAATTGATGGAGCTTGTAAAGGATCATCCAACCATTACTATTGATCTTGAACTTAAAGAATATCCGATCGATTATAGAAAAGAAGATATCTCCTCTCGCAAGGAGGTTGCCTATGAGGTATGCGATCGCACGCTTCAAATGATAGATGAATATGGCTTTAGCGACCGCGTTATTATCAATACGTTCAGTGCAACTTTGCATGAATATATCAATGATAAATATGGCAATAAATATCGTCAGCATATTTATTATCCGATCACAAAGATGATCGGAGTAACCCGAAATCCTTTCGAATATGCTTATTGCTGCTGCATGTTTCGCGCTTTTTGGTCTCCGATTAACATGGCAGAAAAGGCAGAATTTGATCAATGCGCATCTCTCGGTGTTGAGCCTTGGGCAGGCGCTTCTGTTAAAGATGAAGCAACCGTTGATATGGCAATCGCTCGCGGAGCAACATTTATCACCTGCAATAATCCCGGCGAAGTTTTATCTATTTTAAGAAGAAAAGGGAAGCATTTTTAATGAGCAGCAATCGAATTCCCATCCGATCCATTATTGAAAAACTGGATTGCTATCTCAATCAAGAGGATTATCAAAGCGCTGATCGGCTTCTTCGCTACTGGAAAAATGAAGCGATTTCTATTGGAGATTCCAAAGGGGAACTTGAAATCCTTAATGAAATCCTTGGCTTTAGCCGCAGAACGAACGATTCCGAAAGCGGCCTTTCTGCTGTGAGGCGTTCGATTGAATTGATAGGCCGAATTCAACTTCCGGAGATTACTGCCGGAACTATTTTGCTCAATGCCGCAACAACGCTAAAATGCTTCGGTAAGCCCGAAGAAGCAATCGAGCGATATGAAGATGCCAAAAGGCGTTTTGATGGCTCTTTACCCCAAAAAGATAAGCTATGGGGTGGCTTTTATAATAACTATGCTTTGGCGCTTTCCGATGTCGGCCGCTTTGAAGATGCCTTGGATCATTATCAAAATGCCATCGATGTGATGATGCAAACCGAGCATGGTACATTAGAGGTGGCCATAACTTTAATGAACATCGCCGAGCTTTTTGAGCGGCTTGGAAACTATGAGCAATTAATTGAGCAAAATCTTGAGCAAGCGCTTTATTATTTGGATGATCCCGCTTTGCCGAGAAATGGCTATTATGCGTTTGTATGCAGAAAATGCGCGCCAACCTTCGGTCATTTTGGTTGGTTCAAAACGGAGCGCGATCTTAATGAAAGGGCAGATCGAATTTATGAAGGGAATCAGTGAATCAAGAGCTTTTTTTGAAGAAAAAGGCCTTCCGATGATTCGAAAAGATTTTTCCGAATATGAAAATCGCATTGCGGCCGGTCTTGTTGGTCAAGGCTCCGAATGCTTTGGGTTTGATGATGAAATCTCAAGGGATCATGATTTCGCACCGCGGTTTTGCCTTTGGATTTCAAGGGAAGATGCCTCGAAAATAGGCCTTCTTCTTTCGTCTGCTTATCAAAATCTTATTGAGAAAGAATCAGCTAATATTGCTGCAAGAAGCGGCGTGTTTGTAATCGAAGATTTTTATATGGGGCTGATTGGCTGTTCGGGGGTTCCGCAAAATTGGAAGGAATGGTTTTCCATTCCCGAATATGCTTTGGCCACTGCTGTTAATGGTGAAGTTTTTCAAGATGATCTCGGAAAATTTTCAGAGATACGAAAAACTCTGCAAAATGGATATCCCCAAGATGTTTTGCTTAAAAAATTGGCGGCCCATCTTGCTTTGATGGCTCAAAGCGGCCAATATAATCATCGCCGAGCATTAAAAAGAGGGGACTATGGTGCTGCGCACCTTGCGATCAATGAATATATAAATCATTCTTTTCATTGCCTGTTTTTGCTCAATAATGCATATCTGCCTTTTTATAAATGGCGATTTCGCGCCGCAAAGGCGCTTCCATTTCTCTCGGATATCCCTGCATTAATGCTAAATCTGCTTCAAGAGCAACGGGGCGAGATGCAAATGCAGATCATTGAGCAAATTTCAGCCCGCTTTTTATCGGAGCTGAATCGCCGAGAACTTTCTTCAGAAAAGGAGATATTTTTAGAAGCATCTGCAATAGATTTGATGAAAAAAATAAAAGATCCCTCTATTCGCAATCTTCATCTGATGGAATATGGCGCAGATTAAATCTTCTCTATGAAAAGTATAGCAAAATAGAGCCCTTACTCTATTGAAACTAAATTTTTACTATGGTAAAATGCATTAAAAAGGAGGTAAAAACAATGCCTAATTCTTTAGATAAACGCTTTCGCTTGATTCACCGAATGATCGAAGGTGCAAGAGAGCAAAAAGCCCATGAAACCACTCAAGTTTTACCTAAAATGGAGCAAGAAAAATATACTCCTGTAAATCCATGGCATCGCCGCATTCTTGCTGAATTGGATTTTGCTCTTCAGCTTCATCGCCACGATGGGGCCGATACCGCTCCGATCGATGCAGCTCTCGCAGTATTGGAAAACGCCTATTCTACCGATGGTGTTCTTACCGATTCCGCCTGCAAAACTGCAGAAGAATGCTTGCTTCCCTTGAAAGATGCAGCCAAGAGCTATCGTGTTATTATGGCCGGTCATGCTCATTTGGATATGAACTGGAAATGGGGTTGGGACGAAACTGTTGCAATCGTCATTGCAACCTTCAAAACTGTTTTGAAACTGATGGATGAATATCCCGAATTCTGCTTCTCTCAATCTCAGGCTTCAACATATAAAATCATTGAAGATTATGCGCCTGAAATGGTTGAACCAATTAAGGCCCATATTAAAGAGGGGCGCTGGGAAGTAACTGCCACCAACTGGGTAGAAACCGATAAGAATATGCCCTCTTTGGAATCCATGATGAACCATATCGTTTATACCAAAAAGTACATGAGCGAAAAATGGGGAGTGGACCCCAAATCCCTTCAAATCGACTTTTTGCCTGATACCTTTGGGCATAATGCATTCGTTCCCATTACCGATCTTTTGGGTGGGGTGCGCTATCAATACCATTGCCGCGGTTTGCGCGATGATATCACCCTTTATCGTTGGCGCGCTCCTAATGGTCAAGAGCTTTTAAATTATAAAGAACCCTATTGGTATAATAGTGCGATCACCCCGCTTGTTGCTATCGGATTGCCTAAAATATCAAAAAGATGCGGCGGCTTAAAGGTCGGCCTTCATGTATATGGTGTTGGCGACCATGGCGGCGGTCCCACTCGCAGAGATTTAAATCGCGCTTTGGAAATGCAAGAATGGCCGATTTTCCCCGAACTAAAGTTTGGTCAAATCCGCGAATTTTTTGCTGCCGCCGAATCGGTTCGTGATCAGATGCCGATTGTTGAAAAAGAGCTTAATCAAATTTTCACCGGTTGCTATACCACTCAAAGCCGCATTAAAAAAGGAAATCGCCGCACCGAAGAAGCGCTTTGCCATGCAGAGCAGCTTTCGGCCTTTGCTTCCAAAGAATTTGGATTTGATTATCGCGAAGATGGCTTTGAGCGTTCTTGGCAAAATACTCTTTTAACCCATTTCCATGATATTCTGACCGGCTCTTGTGTGCAAGATTCCAGAGAGCATGCCATGGGGCTTTATCAGGATGCATTGAGCTTCGCTCAAACCCGCTCTGCTTTAGCAATGGAGAAATTTACTGCCGCCATTGATACTTCGTGCTACGACCTTGGTGTTGATCCCTTTGAGCGCAGCATCGGCGCAGGCGTTGGTTATGGCGTTGGAAAAGGAAACATTCCCACCCACGAAGGCGGCGTTGGCATAAATCGAATTATGCATCTCTTTAATACTGCTTCTGTTGATCGGCAAGAAACCGCAAAAATTACCGTTTGGGATTGGCCCGGCGATGTTGATTTATTGGAAATCACCGATGTGCAAGGAAGAGTTTTGCCCTATGATATTGAGCGCGCCGCTTCCTATTGGGCCCATGAATTCATGGATATTCGCGTTGAAGTTGTGGTGCCCGCCTTCGGTTATACCACCATTTTCTTAAGAGAGCGCGATCCCGAAGAGGTAACTGCCTCTCATATTTGGAATATGGAATGGCAATATTATCATCGCCCTGTTGCGGATCATGTGTTGGAAAACGATTATCTCTATGCAAGATTCGATATCCATACCGGTGAGCTGGTTTCTTTGATTGATAAAGCAAGCGGCAAGGAGCGTATCCGAGCAGGGGAGAGCGGCGGCTTGCGCTATATGGATGCCGAGGACAAAACGCATACAGCATGGCAGATCAATCGATATAGCAACATCGAAAAGATGCAAGCCCCCAATGAAATGCACATGAAAAAAGGCAATGTGATCTCCACATTAACCTTTATTTCCGATATCAAGAATTCTAATGTTACAACTACTGTTTCTCTTGGCAAAAATGATCGCTTCTTGCGGATTGGGTTAAAGGTCGATTGGAATGAAAAGATGGTGAAGGGTGAGCCTCAGCATCTGCTCTCTTATCGGCTTCCTCTTGAAGGTAGCGCCGGCCAAATTCTATGTGATGTTCCCGGCGGTGTTCAGATCAGAGAAGATAAGGGAATCGATGTGCCTTGTTTGAGATATGCGGCTGCCAAGCTTGAAGATGGCAGAGCATTGGCTTTGGCCTCCGATTGCAAATACGGTTATCGCCTTTATGATAGCGACCTTTATGTAACTCTTATAAATACTTCGCGGGATCCTGATCCCTATCCTGAGCGCGGCATTCATGAGATTGAGCTTTATATTGTGGCCTCTGAATTTGATGCAGTAGCCCTCGATAAAATTGCTCAGGTATGCATCAATCCTTTGCAATATGTTACCAATACTGCCCATAAGGGAAGCTTGCCCACCGAGCTTTCCATGGCAAAGGTTGAAAGCGATAGCGTTATTGTTACCGGTATTGCAAAGCGCAATGATAAAGTTGCTATGCGCCTTTATGAAGCCAAAGGCAAGGCAAGCTCTGTATCTGTATCAATTAAGGATGGCGTTCAAAAAGCTGTTCTCTGCGATTTGACCGGCTCTCCCATGGATATTCCTGTTCGCATTGAAAACGGGGTTGCAACCTTTGATTTCAAGGCAAATATGCAAGCAGAGCTCTATCTGGATTAATTAAAAAATAAAACACCTGCTTTCGCAGGTGTTTTATTTTTATAAAATGGAGATCAACTTATCAATATCATCATCTGTTGTTGCCCAAGAAGTCGCAAATCGAACAACCGTATGCCGATCATCGTGTTTTTCCCAAAAACTCATTTGAACCTTCCCTTTTAAAGCTTCAAGCTGATTGTTTTCTAAAATAATAAAGATCTGGTTGGTAGGGGAATCGATGAAAAAACGATAGCCTTTCTCTCGAAAAGCAACCTTAAGCCTTTCGGCTTGCTTGATCGCATGCTCGCTTATTTTAAAATATAAATCATCAGTAAACAATCGATCAAATTGAACCCCGCAAAGCCGCCCTTTGGCCATTAATGCACCATGCTGCTTAATGCGCGTTAAAAAACGGGCGGGGATATTATTGTGCGTAAAAACAACCGCTTCGCCGCAAAGAGCCCCGACTTTGGTTCCGCCAATATAAAAAACATCGCATAAAGCGGCGATATCCTGTAAAGTAATTTCACTTTGCGCCGCCAAACCGTAGCCAAGCCGTGCACCATCTGCATATAGCGGCATTTTATATTTTTTGCATAGGGCGGAAAGCGCTTCCAACTCTTCTTTGGAATATAAAGTTCCGTATTCTGTAGGGTATGAGATATAAACCATTCCAGGAAAAACCATGTGCTCATGATTTTCATCGTCATAAAAATCTTTCAGGTATTTTTCAAGGTCTTTTGCAGATATTTTTCCATCTTTTTGCGGAAGAGTCAGCACTTTATGAGCAGAAAATTCAATAGCCCCCGCCTCATGAACGCTCACATGGCCGCTTTCTGCAGCGATAACTCCCTCATAGGGCGCAAGCATGGTATCGATCACAATTTGATTGGTTTGAGTTCCGCCGCATAAAAAGAAGATTTCTGCATCAGGGCAACCGCAGGCCGCTTTAATTTTTTCTTTGGCGCTCTCGGAATAGGAATCTGCACCATAAGGAGAGAGCGGTTCCATATTCGTTTTGATCAAGTGATCCAAAACCTCTTTACAAGCGCCGTAGGAATAATCGTTTTCAAAATGAAGCATTCTTTAACACTCCTTTCTTTTTACTCATTATAACGATTTATAATCTTAATTGCAATATCAAATCCCAAATTGCCGCAGGATTTGAACGAGAGCATTTTCTGTATCTTTATCGCATTCAACGAGCGGTAATCGGGGCTTTCCGCAAGAAAACCCCATTATTTCCATAGCCTTTTTAACAGGAATAGGGTTTACCGATGAAAAAAGCAATTTGATCAGCGGAATCATCTCAAGCTGAAGGGCGGTTGCCTTTTTCAGTTCTCCTTGTTTATAAAATTTACAAATATTCTGTACTTCTCGCGGCAATAGATTGGATAATACCGAAATTACACCCCTTCCACCAAGGGATAATAGCGGAAGGATCTGATCATCGTTGCCGCTATATAAGGGCAGATCGCATTTTGAGGCAAGGTGCGCCGCAAACGAAAGATCTCCGCTTGCTTCTTTTAATCCGATAATGCGAGGGTTTTCTGCCAGTTTGCAAATAGTATCTATATTCATTTTCATTCCGGTTCTCCCGGGAATATGATAAAGAATGGCGGGAATTTTAATTCGATCCATAATGGTTTTATAGTGAAGATAAAGCCCTTCTTGCGTCGTTTTATTGTAGTATGGCGTTACTGATAATACTGCATCTGCGCCGCGTTTTTCCGCCTCCAAACTCCATTTTAATGCCTTTGCGGTATTATTGCTTCCGGCTCCCGCAATCAGCGGCACCCGATGGCGAATAATCGACGATCCAAACGCAATTAATTGGCTATATTCTTCAAACGATAAGGTAGAAGCCTCGCCGGTGGTTCCCGCCAAAACCAAGGCGCTGATTCCGCCTTCGATCTGCCGCTCTATTAACTGCTCTAAACATTCGAGGTTTAATGCTCCGTTTTCATCAAACGGAGTGATCAATGCTGTGGCCGCTCCTTCAAATAAAATATTTTTCACCATTTCTTCACTCCTTAAAAAATATGTTGCAATAAATCACTTTTACATTTATAATAATATGAATGAATAAAACGATAGATACTATAAATCAGGAGGAAAATTCGTTGCAACTGGATGAATTTGATTACTATTTGCCTCAAGAACTCATCGCTCAAACTCCCATTGAGCCCCGTGATCATTCTCGGCTTTTAGTTTTGAATAAAGAATGCGATAAAATTGAGCATCGCCATTTTTATGATATAACAGATTATCTTCGCGAAGGGGATCTTCTTATTGTTAATGATTCAAAGGTGATTCCTGCTCGAATTTTCGGCCAAAGAGCGCAAACCGGCGGCGTGGTCGAAGTATTGATGCTCAAGGCTTTGGAAGAGAATATCTGGGAAGTTTTGGTTAAGCCCGGAAAAAAAGCGCGCCCCGGCCAAATTATTGAATTTCAAGAAGGAATGACAGGCGAGGTGCTCGATATTCTCGAGGACGGAAAGCGAAAGATTCGCTTTATGCATAAGGCCTCCAATATTTATGAAGTTTTAGATAAGATCGGAAAGATGCCCCTGCCGCCATATATTACAGAAGAGTTGAAGGATCAGGGCCGATATCAAACAATTTATGCTAAAGACCCCGGTTCTGCGGCAGCGCCCACAGCCGGATTGCACTTCACTAATGAGATGATGAATAAAATCCGCAAGATGGGTGTCAGGATCGCACCGGTAACTCTCCATGTAGGGCTCGGGACCTTTCGCCCTGTTAAAGAGCAAGATCTCAGCAAGCATATTATGCATTCGGAATATTTTTCAATCCCCGATGAAACAGCCAAATTGATAAAAGAAACAAAAAAAGCGGGAAATCGGGTAATCTCTGTAGGAACAACTGCAACAAGAACTTTGGAAAGTGGCTTTGATGAAGATCTGAACTTAATTAAAGCATCAGGCGATACCGATATTTTTATTTATCCCGGTTATACTTTCAAAGTCATTGATGCATTAATCACCAATTTTCACCTTCCTAAAAGCACCCTTGTAATGCTGGTTAGCGCTTTAGCAGGCAGAGAAAAAATTCTTTCTGCATATGAAGAAGCAGTTAAAGAAAAATATCGATTTTTCAGCTTTGGCGATGCGATGTTTATCCACTAAAATTTCGAGGAGAAAATATGTTTAAATTAATTAAAAAAGAAGGCAGAGCGCGTTTAGGTACCTTTGAAACTGTTCATGGCACCATTCAAACCCCTGTTTTTATGAATGTGGCCACCTGCGGCGCCATTAAGGGCGCTGTTTCGGCTTTTGATTTAAAAGAAATCGGATGCCAAGTTCAGCTTTGCAATACCTATCATCTTCATTTAAGACCGGGAGATGAAATTGTAAAGCAACTTGGCGGCATTCATGAAATGACTCGTTGGAGCGGCCCAATCCTTACCGATAGCGGTGGATTTCAAGTTTTTTCCTTGGCCAAACTTCGAGATATTAAAGAAGAAGGGGTTACCTTTTCCTCTCATATTGATGGGCGCAGGATCTTTATGGGGCCCGAAGAAAGCATGCAGATTCAGGCCAATTTAGGCTCCACCATTGCAATGGCTTTTGATGAATGCGTTGAAAATCCCGCAACCTATGAATATGCCAAAGAATCCATCGGGCGCACAACGCGTTGGTTAAAACGCTGCAAAGAAGAACTTTCTAAACAAAAGCAAAAACCCAATGCAGTAAATCCTGATCAAATGCTTTTTGCAATCAATCAAGGCTGCACCTTTAGCGACCTTCGAATTCAGCATATGAAAGAGATTGCCGAGATTGGTGCCGATGGCTATGCCATTGGAGGATTAGCAGTAGGGGAGCCTGCAGAAGAAATGTATCGCGTTCTCGATGATGTTTTGCCTTATGCACCCGAAGATAAACCCCGTTATCTGATGGGCGTCGGAACCCCTGTAAACATTTTGGAAGGGGTTGACCGCGGTATCGATTTTTTTGATTGCGTTATGCCCTCCCGCAACGCGCGCCATTCCCATCTCTTTACTAAAAATGGAGTAATGAACCTTTTAAATAAAAAATATGAACTGGATCAAAAGCCTATCGAAGAAGGCTGCCAATGCCCCGCCTGCAAGAATTTCACTCGCGCTTATATCCGCCATCTTTTTAAAGCAGGGGAGATGCTTGGAATGCGTTTGTGTGTGCTTCATAATTTATATTTTTATAACCACTTGATGGAAGAAATTCGCGCCCATCTTGCGACCGGTGATTTCCATTCATGGAAAGAAGAGCAGGTTCAGATTCTCGGAAAAAGGATTTAATGGTTGACAATGGCAAAGAATTTGGATATAATTCAAGTAATCATTTGAAAAGGAGAGTATTAAGATGGATTTAATCCCTTTAGTTGTAGTCATGGTTTTGATGGTTGGTATGACCTTCTTGATGAGCCGGAAAGACAAAAAGAAGCAAGAAGAGCGCCGCAATATGCAGAATAATCTTGAAGTTGGCGATAATGTGCTGATGGAATGCGGCATCATTGGTAAGGTTGTTTCCACCAAAGATATCGAAACCATCGTAATCGAAACCGGCGCCGATAAAACCAAGCTTCGCTTCAAAAGATGGGCAGTTGCCGGTAAGGTTGAAGAATAACTTCGCCTATCCTCCGCATAGGTATAGAATACCAAAGTGCATGGAGGAATAAATCATGAAAAAATATGATGAAAACCAAAAAATCACAGCGCTTGGCGTTGTGATTTTTTCTTTTGTTTCTGTTTTGATCGGCGCAATCGTTTTGCTATTGGTCGATTCAATAACCGCTTTGCTGGTATTAAAAACCGCTTTGCCTGAAAAGGCCTTGCAGTTCGGGAATATCGCAGGAAGTGGAGTCGGGATCATTGTTGCCGCAGCAATTCTAACTGCAAAAGGAAAAATGAAAGGAATCGTTTCATCAGCAATCATCGCAGGTGCTACCATCGTTATAAAACTAGCAGGGAACCACCTGATGAATTTAGACGGATATTTTTCTCTCAACGGATTAATTGGCATTCTTTTTATATTGATATTTTCAATCATCGGCGGAGTAATAGGATCTAATTTTAAAAGGTAGGGAACTATTGGCATTTTGCATAAACCATTCTTTTTTAAAAAATAAAAAGAAAATCCCTCTTGACTTTTAAAAAACAACAGGATTTGGCGGTTCGCCTTTTCAACAATACCAAGATATAGTGGTTTAAAACAAGCTGCGTTTAAGTTTACATAATTTTTTATTGTTGGTTTACATAATTTGTTTTGGGCATCATTAACAAAAATTAATTTTATCGATTTTTTCACTTGATTATCTTTATATTTTAGAGTAAAATGGTATTCGCCGCTACAGAAATGGGCGGCGAATTTCATCTTTACATAATTTTTTGCATAGAAGCGGACAATCCCTCATAGTTTATTATGAGGTGATAAAAATGGTTCGTTTCGTTGGTAAAATCAAGCAGTCATTCTTTAATGAATTGCCCATCATTAAACTTTATTGTATTTTGTATTTGATAGGTATGTTTATTGGAATTGGGGCAGCGGTATTGTTAAGAGATCAATTCTCTGAACAGGCGCGGCTTCTTTTTTCACCCGAAAACACCTGCACCTTTTGGACAGCCTTTTTGCAACAAGTTATTTTATTTATTTTTCTGTTTTGCTTGGGGCTAACTGCAATAGGAATTCCGTTTTTGCCGCTCTATCCGATATATAAAGGCTTTTCATTGGGGCTTTTAGTTTCTCTCGGAATAGTTTTTCATGGAATTCGAGGGTTTCTTTTTGGCTTTCCTGCATTTTTTCTCCAAAATGTTATCTATACATTTTTAGGATATTTTGTATGTTATTCATCGGCCCGTCTATCAATTTCGCTGCTTCAATTAATTCGCGGCCACGGGAAGCACGGAGCCACCTATCGTGAATTGATCAATCATGTCTATTGTATCTTACTGATCTTTCCGCTGATCTCTATTGGTGCTTTATGGGAATGGAAAATCGTTCCCATAATCTTAAATTTATTTTGAAAGGAGGGGAGCACATTGGAGAGAACATATATGAATTTTTGCAATTATTTGATCACCAAAAAGAATACCTCTGCCAATACGCTCGCTTCCTATCAAAGAGATCTTCGGCAGTTTATTCTCTATCTTCAAAGTAATGGCATTTCCTCTTGGCCTCAGGTCGACGAAGTGATTTTAAAAGGCTATTTTGATTCCCTTAAGATTGCCAAAAAAAGCGATGCAACGATTTCTCGTTCCATGTCGACCATGAGATGCTTCTATAAATATCTGATTTCTCGCAAAATTGTGCCCGCAAATCCCATGGCAGGGATTAAGGGGCTCCGAAGCGAAACAAAATTGCCCGAAATTTTAACCGGAGATGAGGTTTCTCTGTTGCTTTGGCAACCCGATCTTCATACAAGTAAAGGAATCCGCGATAAAGCCATGCTCGAAGTATTATATGCTTCCGGCATTCGTGTCAGCGAATTACTCAGCTTGAAGCTTTCCGATATTAATCTTGAAATCGGCTATTTGATGATGAATCATCATGAAGAAAATGAGCGTATCATTCCGCTTTATTCTCTTGCAGTTCAGGCTTTGAAAAGCTATGTAAACGAAAGCCGCCCCCTTCTTGTAACCTCCGGCAAAGAAAACACACTGTTTTTAAATACAAACGGACAACCTATGACTCGCCAAGGCTTTTGGAAGCTTGTTAAATTTTATACCGCCGCAGCTAAAATCGAAAAAGATATTACTCCCAAAACCTTGCGCCATTCTTTCGCCACCCATCTTTTAGAAAATGGTGCCGATATCAATATGGTTAAAGATATGATGGGGCATTCCTCCATTAATTCCACAAAAGTATATGCCAAGCTTTTAAAGAATAAATATCTTTCCACTTATGAGAATTGTCATCCCAGAGCTGTAAAGGTTGGTGAATAAATGGGATTATTTAATCAATACCAAAAAGAGGGGAAAGGGGTTAGCAAAGATCAAAAAACGCCTCGTTTTATCCTCTTCTTCCAAATCTATTTCCGAAGATTTTGGAATTTGATCACCCTTAATTTTCTTTATATCGTTTTTTGCATTCCAATCGTTACCATTGGGCCTGCAACCGCCGCAATGACCAAAATTCTGCGAAACTATGCCCGCGAAGAGCATGCTTTTTTATGGGGCGATTTTATTGAAACCTTCAAAAAGAATTTCAAGCAAGCATTTTTCTTTTCCCTGATTGATTTCTTTTTAACTGCTTTTTTAATTTTGGATCTTCTTTGTGTATGGAATTTGCCAAACCAAATTTTGTTCACCCTTTCTTTGGCAGGCATTCTTTTCACATTTCTTGTTTTTACCTTTATGAAGTTTTATATCTATAACATGATGGTAACATTTGATCTGAAATTAAAAGACCTCATTAAAAATGCCTTTATTTTTGTCTGGGCCGCATTTTTGAAAAACATTTTGACTGCTGCACTTTTGGCAGGATTATTCCTGATTGTATACCATCTGCCCATTCAAATTATTCTTCTCGTTGTAGTATCCCTTTATTTCACAACTAACGGATATATTGTTAATTTTATGGTGAATCCTACCATCAAAAAATTTATGATGGATGGCTATGATCCCAAAACCGGCGAGAAAATCGAAGAGGAAAAATATGAAGGCTTCGAAGATAAGGATACCGAATAAAAACATTAAAGCTTATGAGCAAAACTCATAAGCTTTTCTTTTTATTAAAACTATTGTCATTTACTTATTTATTTGATATAATTAATGAAAATATTTTCAAAAGAAGAAGGGGATTTCTTATGAAAAAATCAAGCAAAATCTTAATTGTGATCGGAATCCTTTTGCTGATCTTTATTATCGCTCTCATTGCATTAATGCCAAAGATCAAAGGATATCTGCCGTATTTCAACGATCGCTTTGGATTCAATCAGCAAGACAAGCCTTATACATTGGTGCTTGATAAATATGAATACGAAAATGAGGTTGCCATTCGATTGGCAGAGAACGATATTGTTTGTTCTTCTTATCGTTTTTTAGGCTATTATAATAAGCATTTCAGCGATTTCGAATGGAAACCGGGTGTTTATCAGCTCAACGCAAATATGTCCTATAAAGAGCTGTTTGAAGCCCTTAAAACCCCTTCGGAAGATTTAAATTATGTCAAGTTCACTATTCCGGAAGGAAAAAGCGTATTGGGCATTTCTAAAATTGTCGAAAAAAGCGGCCTTTGTTCTGCCGAGGAGTTTTTGAATGCAGCCGATAGCTACGATTATGATTATGATTTTATCGATGAGCTCAAAAAGCGTGATCAATCTTTGATCGGATATAAGCTTGAAGGATACCTTTTCCCTGCAACCTATGAATTTCGCGCCGATACTGTAACGCCGCGCGAAATTGTCGACACCATGCTTAAAACTTTTACAGAATATATCACCGATGATATGATCAAATCCGCAAAAGATAAAGGTTTATCCATTAATGAATTGATCACCTTTGGTTCGGTGATTCAAGCGGAAGCATTCAGCAAAGAATCTATGGGATATGTTTCCTCTGTTTTCTGGAATCGTTTAAATACCGTTGGAATGCATCGCCTCCAATCCGATCCCACCACTAAATATGCAAATTCTCTTGAATCCCTCGACCATTATTCCGTTGCGATGAAAAACGCATATAATACCTATTCATGCTCCGGTTTGCCGGTTGGCCCCACCAACTGCCCCGGTCTTGATGTTTTAAACGCTGTTCTTTCACCGGAGAAAACAGATTATCTATATTTTGTTACCGATAAAAACGGTGCATTTTATTATAACAAAACTTACCAGGCACATAATAAAACCATTCGCGATCTAAAATCAAAAAACCTTTGGGGATAAATATCGATGCTTCATTATATTCAATGCTCTGCGATGCATAAAATATGCGGCAAGGCAATATGCTCTGTTTCTCCTTTGAATGAAACTGCCGCCCTAACAAAAGAGCATATCTTCTTTCAAATCGCAGTTTGGTCCGATTCCTCTCGTCCAAAACTTGTAAAAATCAAAGATTTATCGAATACATTTAATGAAATCTTTTTAATTAAATCCGTACCGGTATCCTTTGATCACTATCCGGATGATCAAGACCAAAACTACATTGCGACCGGCCCTGCAATGATTCCGGATTGCCTGATACCGCTATCTTCAATGGATACTGTTTCCGTCGGAAGCGATCCAACCCTTCTATGGGTTACCGCTCGCGCTCACTTTGCCGGCGAATATACAATTTCCTATCAATTCTCGTCAGAAGGGGAGAGTATTACCACTTCATTTGCTATGAAGGTGCTCGATCGAGCGCTTCTTTCGGGGCGCTGCTCTCTTACGGCTTCATTCTCTCCTCAATCTATTGCTGCCAACGAAAATATTCCGCTCTTTTCAAATGTATTTTGGGAGCAGCTTTCCAATCATTTTCGTTTGGCGAAAAGCAACGGAATCAAAGATATCATAACTCCGCTCTTTGCATCAGCAGAATCCGATTGCTTTGATCGAATACCCGATCAGTTGATCAAAATCAGAGTAAACAAGAAGAAATATGAATACAATTTCGACACAATGGATTCTTGGCTATTGGACGGCATGAAAAACGGAATTGAAAATTTCACCTTTTCCGCCCTTTTCCCTTCCATGATCAGCCAAAAATGTCCGCGGGTTTATGCGGAAGGGTATAAAAAACAATATTTGATTTTTAGCGAAGAGGACCATATTCTTTCGGATAAATACATTCAGTTTCTTCGTGATTTTCTTCGAAAATTTAATTCTCATTTAAAAGAAATCGGGCTTTTAAATCGAGTAACCTATATTATGACCGAAGAAATCACTCCCGACTATGCAAGCATCTATAACGAATGCTTCAAATCCATTCAAAAGGCTCTTTCCGGTCAAAAAATAATAAGTAAAATGCGCCCGCAAGTTACAAATGAATTTGAAGGATTTCCGGCGCCAATCGTTCCAATAGATGCAGTGGAGCCTTATTTGATTTATCCTTTCGCCCCGAAAATCAACTTTGATATAAATAAATCAGATGGGTTCATGAATCAGTTAATTGCCGCACCCGCCATGAGAATTCGAAGCTTTGGTCTTCTATGCTACCTCCATGATTTCGGCGGCATTGTGCTTGATCATTATAATTGCAGCATTTCTCCCATAACAAATAAAGAATTTGATCCCTTGATTTCTCCCGATGGAGATGGTGCTTTTCCTGCAGGAAGCCTATTCATGGTTTATAACCATGCCCATGGGCCCTATCCATCCATGAGATTGCATCTTTTAAGGGCAGCAATTCAGGATTCAGTGTTGCTTTATCTTTTAGAAGATTATCTGCCCCGCGAACGCATCATAGCAATGATTGAGCGCGAATTTTCTTTCTCTATCAACCATTATCCAACTGATATCGATCGATATCATCGCTTTATGGATAAAATTCATGCTTTATATGAAACCCATTTAAAAAAGCAGAAGAAAAAGTAGAATTCTATTGAAAAACCGCAAGAATTACTATATAATTTTTATTTAGCAAAAATCAAAAGGAGATTTTAAAAATATATGAAACTTGGAATTGTCGGCCTGCCGAATGTTGGCAAAAGCACTCTTTTTAATGCAATTACAAATGCAAAAGCGCAATCAGCCAATTATCCTTTCTGCACCATTGATCCTAATGTTGGCGTTGTATGCGTTCCCGATAAAAGGCTGGATGTTTTAGGGGAGATGAATCAATCCAAAAAGATCGTTCCCGCCATTATTGAGTTTGTTGATATCGCAGGATTGGTAAAAGGCGCCTCTCGCGGGGAAGGTCTCGGAAATAAATTCCTTGGCAACATTCGCGAAGTTGATGCCATTGTTCATGTGGTTCGTTGCTTCGAAGATACCAATATTATTCATGTAGATGGTTCTGTTGATCCCATTCGCGATATCGATACCATCAACCTCGAGCTGATTTTTTCCGATCTTGAATTGGTTGATAAACTTTTGGATCGCGCAAATAAGCTGGCCAAAGGGGATAAGAAGCATCTTATCGATGTTGCTCTCTATCAAAAGATTAAAGCAACCCTTGAAGCAGAGCATTTTGCCAATACCATCGAATATACCGATGAAGAGCAAGAGATCATGAAATCTGTTTCTCTTCTAACAAATAAGCCGGTTATTTATGCCGCCAATGTTTGCGAAGAGGATTTCAAAAACGGTAAGGTTGATAATCAATATATTCAAGCTGTTAAAGATCGCGCCGCAGGCGAAAATGCGGAAGTTTTGGTCATTTGCGCCCGTTTGGAGGAAGAAATCAGCGAACTCTCAGAAGAAGAGAAGGAGCTTTTCCTTTCCGATCTTGGTTTTGAGCATAGCGGACTTGATCGCATGATCTCTACTTGCTATAGCCTTTTGGGCTTGATCAGTTATATAACAAGCGGGGAGATGGAAACCAAAGCCTGGACCATAACCAAAGGAACCAAAGCCCCCCAAGCGGCAGGGAAGATCCACACCGACTTTGAGCGCGGATTTATTCGTGCAGAAATCGTCTCCTATGATGATCTGGTTGCTTGCGGTTCTATGGTTGCTGCAAGAGAAAAAGGCCTTGTTCGCAGCGAAGGCAAAGAATATGTAATGAAAGACGGAGATGTTACTCTTTTCCGCTTTAATGTTTAAGATTCAAAAACCGCCATGCGTCAGCATGGCGGTTTTCATTATATTACTGCTAAAATCAACGATAGAAAGAATAATACAACAGATAAAATCATTGCAATAAAAAACCTTATTTTCCATCTACGCACTCGATCTCTATCGCTGCTGTTATGCAGGTTTTGATTCATCATCCGTTCGCATTCTTTTACCATATCTTTATGCCGAACTTGATTATCGTTTTTAAGAATAAAGATTGCTTGCTCAAAAAGCTCGCTATCTGTATTATTGAGTAAAACAATTCTTTTGCCAATCCCTTTGATCATACCAACACCTCAATGGTTATTCTAGCCATGATCATAAGACTTATTCTATGATTTGATTCAATTTTGCAACAATTATCGTAATATCATCGTTTACTCCAAGAGCAATCTCTGCGATTTTCTTATGGAGATTTTTGGCGTGAAATTTAGGGTTGCGATCTGATGCTTCCATAAGAATTTCAGGCATATATTCCTCAAGAACAGATAATCCATCTGAGGCCATTATAATAGAAGCTTCAGATGCAAATTTAATGGTCGAATGGTTTAAACCGCCTCGATTTGTTAGCCCCGGCGGCATTCCTCCGCCATCAATTTTAATGATTTTTTTATCATTTAAACAAAAACTATCATAAGCGCCTGCTTTATAAAACTCCGCAGTAGCCTGATTAAGATCAATCTTGCAAATATCAAGGGTTGAAAAGCCGTCATTATATCGAAAGCGCATGGCGGAGCGAAGAATATTCACAGCATTACGCACCGAAACCCCGCCCATCAGTAATTTTTTTAATGTGTCGATCGCAATTTCGCTCTGATAAGCCGCTCCCATTCCGCTTCCCATGCCATCGGCAAGAAGAAGATAATATATTCCGTTTCCAATAGAAAATCCAAACGCCTTATCTCCGCATCGCTCTTCGCCATCTTTTGTTTTGCAAATTGCGGCGCATTGGATGCGATACCGGTTAGATTCTGTTGCTCGGGCAAACCCAATGCCATCATTCATTTTTAGATTCAAATTTAAACCATTTGGAAAGAAAGGGGAGAGGATATGATTCAATATTTGATCGTATAACAGATCTTTTGTGCATAAAAATTTTATTTCGCACCGCTTCATTTGATGCTCATCGACTATAAAGTTAATTTCCTTTACATCTATTTTCCGTTTTTCAAGCGCTTTACAGATTTTATTTTCTTCCTCGTTCAAAAATTTAACAGTAAAAGCAGAGGCATTTATCTTTTCTTCGATGCGTTTTGAAATTTCATCAAGTTGAAGCGTAAGTTCATTAAAATCTTCGGAATTTTCCAATAAGAATTGCCGCAAAATAATGCCTTGCATTGTTTTTGGTTTGATGCAAAAGGGTAAAAATGCTTCAATATCACCAAGTTCTTTGGTTTGATCGTATCGTTCCGCCATCTCTTCCAAAGCCTCAATAAGAAGCTCTTTGTTTTTTTGATAGCATGTGGCAGATTTTGGGCAAAAGTTTATGCATTCCTCTTCGCATCCGGTTATTATTTTCCCAATATTTTCCTTGTATTTTTTTCCTTTTTTCCAAGTTCTAACGGTTATATAAGAGGATAAAAACAGGCGTAGTTTTTCTTTCGGAACAAAGAAAGCGATTCCGTATGCCGCGATCGGTTCTGCAAACAGCCAATAGTTCCAAGGAAATTTTCCAAAAAAGATCAATACAGCGTAATATACAATCAAAACAGAAAGTTCTGCAAATCGCTCGGAAAAATTCGAAAAAACGCACCCCATCAGGGTTCCGACAACAATGGCGGTAAAAATAGCATCTCCGCCATTTGCAACCGCCGCAAGAATAATACCAATGCAGGAGCCCAAAACCGCGGTATGGCTTGTTTTCAAGCAATGAATCGCCGAAAAAATAATAAGTAATCCCAAAATTCTTGCAGTGCTCATTTCAAAAATATGCACATTATGTAGCGAGATCATAATTAATATAAAAGTAACTGCAGCAGCAATTAGTTCGCGGGAGGTTAAAAAACAATTCTTTTTAAATCCCCTTATTGCATAAGAAACAAAAAATATACTGCAACAAATCAGTAAGCTTTCAGCGGTAAGAAGCAATACATTAAATAATGTCAGTTGCCCAATCAGCAAGAAAAGAACTCCGGAAACAAAGCAGCATGCCGCCGAAGTAACTGCCATATCACCTCTTAATATGCGCAATGAGCGCCCAAAAACCATATAGATCACATAGATCATAGTTAAAGCGGTAATATATTTAAAAAGATGAAGGTCAAAAGGTTGAATAAGATAACCGAATGTACTTCCGATATAGCAGCCGCTCGCTACTAACCCTATATTCGGGCTACAGGTTAGCAAAATAATCGAAAAAGGGGAAAGTTCATTTAAAAGGCTGCTTTGGGCAGTAAAATAACCAAGCCCCAATGATACTCCTAATTTCAGCGCAAAATAAAATGTTTTTGCTAAAGAATTTCGAAGGCGTTCAATCTTTTTTTGTGCTTCCACCATTTTTATAATCTCCTTAAGCCCAATCCCAAATGCTATTATATTAGAATAAGACCAAATAAAATGTAGATTCTTGATGGGGAAGAAAATAATTTTCAAAAAATTTATAGATATTTTCTTATAAATCCATTATAATGATTATAAATTAATAGTTTTAGGAGAATAAATGAGCAATAACCTTTCAACCATTGTAAAACCGCTCCTTGAGTGGTACGAATTAAATAAAAGAGATTTACCATGGCGCCATAATCCTTCTCCTTATAGAGTTTGGATTTCCGAAATTATGCTTCAGCAAACAAGAGTTGATCCTGTTATCCCATATTATAATCGTTTTATGAGTGCTTTGCCCTCTGTTGAAGCGCTGGCCGAGATTCCGCAGGATCAGTTGATGAAATTATGGGAAGGCCTCGGCTACTATAGCAGAGCAAGAAACCTTCAAAAAAGCGCCCAAATCATTTGCGAGCAAGGCGGATTTCCGGATGATTTCAAAGGATGGCTTGCCCTTCCTGGGATCGGCGAATATACCGCAGGCGCTATTTGCTCTATCGCTTTAGGGCTGCCCACTCCCGCGGTAGACGGAAATGTGCTTCGAGTGCTCTCCAGAGTTTTGGGAAGCGATAAAGATATTATGCTCCCTGCTGTAAAAAAAGAATTCACCGAGCAGCTTCGCGCAATATATCCGAAAAACCAAACCTCTTCTTTTACCCAAGCATTAATGGAGCTTGGAGCACTAATTTGCCTTCCAAACGGAAAGCCAAAATGCCAAAATTGCCCGCTCAATAGCCAATGCACAGCCCATCTTAAAGATCTCACCGAAGAAATTCCGGTTAAAACGCCCAAAAAGGGGAGAAGGATCGAAGAAAAAACAGTTGTGATCCTTCGGCATAATAGCGAGATCGCCCTTCAAAAGCGCCCCTCAACCGGCCTTTTAGCCGATCTTTGGGAATTCCCCAATCTTCCTCAAAAAATGTCTGAAAACGAAGTTTTAGAAGCATTTAACGCCCTTTCAATCAAACCTCTTCCGTCGTCATCTCATATTTTCACCCATATTGAATGGCATATGGCAGGTTTTGAAGTTGAACTTATGGAAAAAGTCAAGGGATATACGTGGTTATCCATTCGGGATGTTTTAGCTCAAAAGGCAATTCCAAGCGCTTATCGCGCATATACAAAATATTTAGAGTCGATTATATAAAAGGAGTGTTATTTATGAAGCATCTTTTCAAGCTTTCAGGGGCGCTTTTATTGGATCAATTTGTTGGTTGCTTTGCAGGCTGGATGATGATTCTTTGCGTATCTGTTATATTTAAAAAAAGCATGCTCGGCCATTTAGTGGCCCTGATTTTCTGCTTTGGTTTCTACGCTTATACCTGCTATAACTCTTCCTTCAAAAGCGGATTTCATGATTCCCATCGCGCCATTCGCGATACCGCTTATAAAGGATATCTCTATAAAGGGGCAATCTCCGGTTTTGTTGCCGCAATTCCGCTTTTGATTTTTTATTTTGTTTGCCTCTTTTTAAAGCTTGATATTTTAAAGTTTTATTACATGACCTTTAATATGTATTGGACATGGCCGATGAGCAATCTCTTTCCCTCCAATGCTCTTTTGATCATGGGGCTTACCTTTGTTCCCATGATTTTAATTCCTTGGCTCGGTTATATTGCCGGATATAAGAACTTTCTTTTTACCGATCTATTTATGAGCCTCTATCAAAAATCCTCAAAGTAGCTGAAAAGCCGCATCTTTGGGGCACCCTTCGTAAGGAAGGCGCCCCTTTGATGCGGCTTTTACTTTATTCATTTAATATTTCTTTTGAATAATCATATAAATTAAAGAGGTGATTAGATGATTATTCGAAAGATCAAAGGCATTTTAATTGTATTTTCAATCTGCGGTCTTTTTGCTGCCCTTGCTTTTCAATCCGGCCATAGGCTTCAAACGATCGAAACCAACGCAGGTGATATCCGCTTTATATTAGATGCAGGCCATGGAAACCCCGATGGCGGAGCTGTTGGAATCGATAAAACAACTACCGAGGCTGATCTGAATTTGGCAATTACCAAAAAAATATCAGCTATCTTGATGCAAAAAAAGATTAATCATATTTTAACTCGCTCCGATGCAGAAAGCATCTATTCAACCGGTGATACCATTCATGAAAAGAAGGTTTCAGATGTACGCAACCGTATTCAAATCGCTTCTCAAACGCCCGAAACTCCGCTCATCAGCATCCATTTGAATAGTTATCCCGATTCGTCTGTTCATGGAATACAAGTTTTCTATGGCAACGGTCAAGAAGCTCAAACTTTGGCATTAGAGATGCAAAAAGCAATCAACGAAGAAATTCAGCCGAACCATACAAAGGTTATAAAGGAATTATCTAAAAATATCTATCTGTTTTCTCACATTGATAATCCCATCTTGTTGATTGAGTGCGGCTTTTTATCCAATAGTGAAGAACTCCAAAAGCTTAAGAGCGAAGATTACCAAACAGAGATTGCCTCAGTCATTGCCGAAGTTTTATCGAACCAGAGTTGACTTTAATTCAAGATACGTGTAAAATAATGATGAAGATCATAAAAAGGCAGGAATAGATAATGGCAAAAGTCAAGCAAGTATATGTCTGCACGCAATGCGGTTATGAAACCCCGAAATGGTATGGGCAATGCCCCAAATGCAAGGAATGGAATTCCCTTGAAGAGGAAATCATTCAGCAACCTGTAAAAGGCACTACCGCAACCTCATCGAAATCTATGAATATCAAAAAAATCAACGAGGTTGAAAGCGGCAGCGAAATTCGCTTTACAACCGGTTTAAAAGAGTTGGATCGGGTATTGGGCGGCGGCCTGGTGCTGGGTTCGCTAACATTGGTTGGCGGCGATCCCGGTATCGGTAAATCCACTCTTTTATTGCAAATATGCCAATATCTTGGAAAAGAGCGCTCTATCCTTTATGTTTCGGGTGAAGAATCCATGAGCCAGATCAAATTAAGAGCAGATCGCCTTAAGGTTGATACCGATCATTTATCTCTCGCTTGCGAAACCAATGTTGAAGCGGTATTAAGCGCTTGCAGAATCCATCAGCCAAACATTTTAATTGTCGATTCTATTCAAACAATGATGTGCGATCATGTTTCAGGCACACCGGGAAGCGTTTCCCAAATTAAGGAAGCAACTGCCGCCTTTATGCATCTTGCAAAAGAAGAGGGGATCACTGTTTTTGTAATCGGCCATGTAACCAAAGAAGGCGCTTTAGCCGGCCCAAAGATCTTGGAGCATATGGTTGATACTGTTCTTTACTTTGAAGGAGATAAAAACCTGAATCACCGCATATTGCGTACTGTTAAAAACCGTTTTGGTTCCACCAATGAAATCGGCGTTTTCGATATGCAGAGTGGGGGATTGGTAGAAGTTGATAATCCCTCAAAAATGTTTTTAGACGGGCGGCCCGAAGATGTGCCCGGCACTTGCGTAACCTGCATTTTAGAAGGTACGCGCCCTGTTTTAGCCGAAGTTCAAGCCTTGGTTTCTAAAACCGCATATCCGGTTCCGCGGAGAATGGCATCAGGTATTGATTTTAATCGCACAGCCCTTTTAATCGCTGTTTTAGAAAAGCGGGCCAATTTCGCCCTTTATAATCAAGATGCATATGTAAATGTTGTTGGCGGATTCAAAATTTTGGAAACAGCAGCCGACCTTGCGATCGTTTTGGCAATTGCTTCCGGTTTTTCTGATTTTGAAATGCCCGGAGATTTAATTGTAGTTGGTGAAATCGGATTATCCGGTGAAATTCGCGCTGTATCTTTTGTTGAAAAAAGAATTAAAGAAGCGCAAAAATTGGGTTTTAAGCGGATTATGATCCCATCCCGCAATAAGCTCACTCAAAACATCGAAGGAATTGAAATCATAAAGGTTTCTTCGGTTTCTCAAGCAATATATAAACTGCGTAATCAATAATTAAAAGGGGCTGTAAAAATAGTCCGAACCGCAAAGGGCAGGAAATTACAAGGCCTTTTTACAAAGAAACTGAAGAAAACCAAGAATAATGATAGAAAATATCGAATTTTCGATATTTTCTCCCATTTGAATGCCCTTTGCTA
>JAZPYP010000077.1:0-48743 GCA_045544255.1 Eubacteriales bacterium
CGAAGCGCGGTTTGTTTGATTCAGATTATGAAGATCAACCGCCCAAGTAGGCTTTTTTGATCTCATCGCTTTCGGCAAGCTCGGCGCCGGTTCCGGAAAGAACGATTTTACCGGATTCCAGAACATACGCCCGATCGGCCACAGAAAGAGCCATCTGCGCATTCTGCTCAACCAAAAGAATAGTAGTGCCGGCCTTATGGAGCTCTTGAATAATATCAAAGATCTGCTGCACAAGGATCGGAGATAAGCCCATAGAAGGCTCATCCAGCATCAGCAATTTAGGCTTACTCATCAGAGCGCGGCCCATAGCCAACATCTGCTGCTCACCGCCGGAAAGGGTTCCGGCGATCTGCTTACGCCGCTCCTTCAGGCGGGGGAATCGCTCATATACATCAGCAATACTTGCGCTGACTTCACCGCCGGGGCGGGTAAAAGCGCCCATCTCCAAATTTTCTTCAACGCTCATCTGCAAGAAGACGCGGCGCCCTTCGGGCACATGAGCCAAGCCTTTGGATACGATCTTATGGGCAGGAACGCCACCAAGATTTTCATCCAAGAAGGAGATCGATCCGGTTTTAGAATGAAGCAGACCGGAAACAGTATGCAAAATGGTGCTCTTGCCTGCGCCATTAGCACCGATCAAGGTTACAATTTCGCCTTGGTTTACCTCAAAGGAGACATCCTTAATAGCATGGATACTACCATAATATACATTAATATTATCAACCTTCAGCATCTGCTCAACCCTCCTTTTTCTTTCCGAGGTAGGCCTCAATTACAGTGGGATTCGCCTGAATCTCATCAGGAGTACCTTTCGCGATTACCTCACCGAAATTCAGCACACAAATGCCCTCGCAGATATTCATAACCAAATTCATATCATGCTCGATCAAAAGAACTGCGATCTGGAAGGTATCGCGGATCTTCACGATATTATCCATCAGTTCAGCAGTTTCGGAAGGGTTCATGCCGGCGGCAGGCTCATCCAACAGCAACAATTTGGGATTGGTGGCCAAAGCGCGCACAATCTCCAAGCGGCGCTGCGCGCCATAAGGCAGGGAGCCGGCCTTCATATCAGCCATATCTTGCATATCGAAGATCTTCAAAAGCTCCAATACGCGCTCATGGGATTCCTTTTCGGTTTTCCAATATTTAGGAAGGCGCAGAATGCCGGTAGCCATAGAATAGGGCTTTTGGTTATGAAGCCCGATCTTAACATTATCTTCCACCGAAAGGTTATCAAAAAGGCGGATATTCTGGAAAGTACGGGCGATACCCATCTTATTGATCTGCACAGTGGTTTTACCGGAGGTATCCATACCGTCCAGCAAAATGGTGCCGCGGGTGGGCTGATAAACTTTTGTTAAAAGGTTAAACACGGTGGTTTTACCGGCGCCATTGGGGCCGATCAAACCGGCGATCTCGGTGCGGCCGATCGCAAGGTTCAGATCCTGCACCGCATGAAGGCCGCCGAAATCAATGCCGAGATGGCGGCATTCAAGAATGGGGGATTTATGGACATCCCGCTCCGGCACAATGGAATGGCTGGGCATGGGGACCATTTTAGTTCTTACTTTAGGTTCACTCATTCTTCAGCGCCTCCTTTCCGGCGAGGGATCAATTTCCCGATCCAATTTTTAAGGGTGGCATTATTGGTTGCCAGCATAACAAGGATCAGAACGATAGCATAGATCAGCATTCTATACTCGGAGAATTCACGAAGCAGCTCGGGCAAAATAGTCAGAGCAGCGGCTGCAATAATAGAGCCCCACATCCGGCCAAGGCCGCCCAGAACCACAAATACCAACACCAGAATAGAGGTATTGAAATCAAATTTACTTGCCACGATTGCATTTTGGCTCATACCGAAGAGGGTACCTGCGGCACCGGCCAAAGCAGCGGAAGTAACAAAGCCCATCATCTTATATTTAGTTGCATTAATACCAACGCTTTCAGCGGCAATACGGTTATCCCGCAGAGCCATGATCGCGCGGCCGGTACGGCTATTTACAAGATGGAAGATAACAACCAAAGTAATTAAAATCAGAATCACACCGGCAACAAAGGTAGAAAGCTTGGTATTTCCGGGGATTCCCATGGGGCCGCTCATAATCATTCGGCCGCCGTCTCCAAGGCCCTCCAAAGGCTCAAGAAAGCTGAAATGCAACCCTTCTTTATCCATACCAACATACAGGTTGGTAACAATGGACTTGATGATTTCGCCAAAAGCGAGGGTAACGATAGCAAGGTAGTCGCCCCGCAACCGCAATACGGGCACACCAATGATGATACCCACAATACCGGCAAATACAGCGCCCACAACCATAGCAATCACCAAGCGAAGGCCGGGAGCCTCCACAAAATCCTGCATGGCAGAAGCAACCACTGCACCGGAAAAAGCGCCCACGCTCATAAAGCCTGCATGGCCAAGGCTCAACTCACCCATAACACCAACAGTGAGGTTCAAGGAAAGAGCCATCACCACATAAGCGCAAACGGGAACCAACTGCCCCTCCATGGTAGAGGAAAGGGCGCCGCTGTTGCTCATGATCGAGAGCACAACAAAGGCAATGATCACCCCTGCATAGGTGGCATAATTGGAAAAGGTTGTATTATTGGAAAAATATTTTTTCAACTTATTCATGCCGCTCACCTTACACTTTCTCACGAATCTGCTTACCCAGCAGACCGGTGGGCTTAACCAGCAGAACAACGATCAACACCAAGAATACAATGGCATTGGAAAGCTGGGTGGAAATATAAGCGCCGGCAAAAATCTCGATCACACCAAGAAGCACACCGCCCAAAAGCGCGCCGGGAATGGAGCCGATCCCGCCAAATACTGCAGCAGTAAAGGCTTTAATACCGGGCATGGAGCCGGTGGTGGGCACCAAAGAGGGATAAGCAGTGCAGAGAAGAACGCCTGCGATTGCCGCAAGAGCGGAACCGATGGCAAAGGTGATGGAGATGGTGGAATTCACATTGATTCCCATTAATTGAGCCGCGCCCTTATCTTCGGAGCAAGCGCGCATCGCCTTGCCTATCTTGGTTTTACCGGTGAAGAAGGTCAGCGCCAGCATGATCAAAACGCAAGCCGCAATGGTAACCAAGGTGCCGACAGTGATGATCAGCTGCCCATCAAAAAGCTTAATGGCTGCGCCGCCAAAGAAATCAGGGAAGATCTTGGGGTTTGCAGTCCAGAGCAGTTGGGCGGCATTTTGGAGAAAATAGCTTACACCGATCGCAGTGATCAAAACTGCCAAAGAAGTGGCCTGCCGCAAAGGCTTATAAGCCAAGCGCTCAATAATAATGCCCAAAAGGGTGCAAAGCACGATTGCGCAAAGCAGGCCCACAATAGGCGGAAGATTAAAAGCGGATACCGCAAAGAAGCAAACATAAGCGCCCACCATGATAACATCACCATGAGCGAAATTCAGCATCTTTGCAATTCCGTAAACCATAGTATAACCCAAAGCAATGATCGCATAGATACTGCCAAGGCTGATACCGTTGATAAAATGGTTCAGAAAGGTTAACACAGATTTACACCTCAATCAAACAATTTAGCAAACAAATTTATACCCTTAAAAAAACAGTATAGGGCGCCGCAAAATTCTGCCTTTTTTTGCAAAATTTTACGCACCCATTTTGAAAGAGAGGGCTGCCGGCTTGGGCAGCCCTCTCAAAATTTAAATCGAATTACATACCAACGTAAGCGCCGTTCTTAATAACCATACCCTTAGGAGTCTTGGTAACAGCACCGTCTACACCCCAGCTCATGTTCTCGCCGGTCAGACCGGAGAAGCTGAAGTCTTCAGAGGTGAAGGTCTTAACCAACATCTCGCAAAGCTCGGTAGCGGAAATAGCATAATTATAAGAACCATCTTCGTTCTTCAGAGCCTCGCCCTCTTCCAGAGCGGCATAGATTGCATAAACGCAATCGTAAGCATCGGCTGCGAACTGATTGGGAACTTCGCCGAATTTCTCTTTATACTTAGCAACGAAAGCCTTGGTAGCATCATCATCCGCATCAGCGTTGAAGGGGGTGAGGAGCATAACGCCCTCAGCCAGAGCGGTATCGAAGCCTTCCAGGCTCAGGATACCATCCATACCGTCTACACCAAAGAACTTGGGAGCAAAGCCGGTGTCTTTTGCTTCTTTGAGGATCAAAGCAGCAGATTCATAATACATGGGCAGGAACACCAGATCAGCGCCGGCCTTCTTGGCATCAGCAACCTGCACGGAGAAATCAGTCTTGGTATCCTCGGTGAAGGTGGTGGTGGAAACAATGTTCAGCTTCAGCTTATCAGCTTCAGCTTTGAAGCTATTGTAGATACCGGTGGAATAGTTATCATCGTTCTTATAGATAACAGCGATCTTGGTGCCCAGCTTTTGGCTGCTGATGTAATTTGCAGAAGCAGCGCCTTGGTTGGGATCCATGAAGCACATCTGGAATACATTATCCTTACGAGCGATATCCACAGTACCGGTGATTGCATTGGCAACGCCGCCAAGCACATCGGTAGAGGAAGCGGAAGGAGTCAGATAGAAGATCTTATCATTATTAGCCTCTTTGGAGGTAGCAGTACCGGGAGCGGAGGTAACGGAACCGAGGAAGATCTGCATATCCCAGTCTTTCAAGGTGTTATACGCATTGCCTGCCTTCTCAACATCGTGCGCATCATCTTCAGCCTTAAACTCGAACTGAAGGCCGCCTTTTGCGTTGATCTCTTCAACAGCGATTTCAGCAGCGTTCTTAACCGCATTACCATAGATTGCAGCGCCGCCGGTCAGAGGGCCGGTAACACCAATCTTCAGAGCGGTTGCCTCTTCCTTGCCGCAACCAACAAAGCAGGTCAAAGCAAGAACGAGAACAGTAAGCAGAGCGATTACTTTTGCAAACTTTTTCATTTTCTTTTTCTCCTTTAAATATAAATTTAAATTTTTAAAAAAATTTGAATACATTTTATCACATTAAAGTGTTAATGTCAACAAAAATATGAATTTTTTAAAAACAAATGTCCATCCTCCGAGGAGCCTTTTGCAAAAAATGAGTATTTCAGAGAATTCGGGAGAAATATAGAGAATTTGAAAGAAAACACCAAAATCGCCCCTGCCTTATTCAAAGAATAATAGGATTTTTCGCAGAAAATATTGGTTTTTTTGCGTTTTTTTATTGACAAATGAAGATGAACTCATTATATTATATTCTGTTAGCATGGGGTAGAAGGTCGAAAAATGCTTTTTTCCCCTTTTTTCAACATTATTTTTTTGATTTGGAGGATTCTTCGGCGTTGAAAAACATTATTGAGCTGCATGATATTCATGTTTCCTTTGAAGGAGAGGTCATTTTAGACCAATTTAATTTGAATATTAAGGACAAAGAGTTTGTTACCTTCTTGGGCCCTTCCGGCTGCGGGAAGACTACCACTCTGCGCACCATTGCCGGATTTGTGCAGCCCCAGAAAGGAAAGGTCCTCTTTGAGGGAAAGGATATTACCAACCTGCCGCCCCATAAGCGTCAGGTCAATACTGTTTTCCAAAGATATGCCCTCTTCCCCCATTATAATGTTTTCGATAATATTGCCTTTGGCCTGAGAATCTCCAAGGTAGATGAAAAAGAGATCGAAGGGCGAGTGAAGGAAATGTTGGCGCTGGTTAATTTAAAAGGCTATGAAAAGCGCAATGTTACCTCCCTTTCCGGCGGCCAGCAGCAGCGGGTTGCCATCGCAAGAGCGCTTATAAATAATCCGAAAGTGCTTCTTTTGGATGAGCCTTTGGGCGCTTTGGATCTTAAGCTGCGCAAAGGAATGCAAAATGAGCTGAAAAGAATTCAGCGGCAGATGGGGATCACCTTTATCTATGTTACCCATGATCAGGAAGAGGCGCTGACCATGAGCGATACGGTTGTGGTCATGAAAGATGGCGTTATTCAGCAGATCGGCACTCCCGAAGATATTTATAATGAACCCAAGAATCCCTTTGTTGCTGATTTTATCGGCGAGAGCAATATCATCGAGGGCTTGATGCATAAGGATCTTCTGGTGGAATTTGAAGGGGTGCAATTCCCTTGCGTAGACAGTGGTTTTGGTGAAATGAAGCCTGTCGATGTTGTGGTGCGGCCCGAGGATATTGAGATCATGGAGCCAAAGGAAGGAATGCTCTGCGGCATTGTGGAAAGCGTTACCTTCAAAGGGGTTCATTATGAAATGATGGTGCGCTCGGAGAATTTCCTTTGGAAGATCCATTCCATTACCTGCAAAGAGCCCGGCACCAAAGTGGCTATGAAGATCATCCCCGAATATATTCATATTATGGCGAAGGAGGATAAGGGCATAAATTGAAAAAGAAACTGATCGCTGTGCCCTATTATATCTGGGCCACTGTATTTATCGTGGTGCCCCTATTGATGATCGCCTATAGCGCCTTCACCGATAGCGATGGTGCCTTTACTCTTGATAATATCATGCAGATCGGAATCTATGGCAATGTTTTGCTCCGCTCCCTGCTCTATGCCCTGATCGCCACTGTTTGCTGCCTTTTGCTGGGCTATCCTCTGGCCTATATCATGGCCAAGCAGAGCGAGCGCGCAAAATCTGTGCTGATGATTCTTTTGATGCTGCCGATGTGGATCAACTTTGTGCTCCGCACGCAGGCTATGCAAGATATTTTGGATCTGATCCAATCCTGGATCGAGGCCGCAGGGCTTTCTCTGCGGATCAGCAATACCGGCTTTGCCATAGTTTTAGGCCTTATCTATAACTATCTCCCCTTTATGGTTCTTCCGATCTTTACCTCTTTGGAGAAGCTGGATAAAAAGGTGATCGAAGCGGCGGAGGATCTGGGGGCCAATCGGCTGCAGGTTTTCAAAAAGGTGATCCTGCCGCTGACCATGCCGGGTGTTGGAAGCGGCGTTATTATGGTATTTGTGCCCACTATTTCCACCTTTGTGATCTCGGAAAAATTAGGCGGCGCAAAATATAATCTGATCGGCAATGTGATCCAGGAGCAATTCCTGACAGTTTATAATCCCAATGTCGGCGCGGCCATCAGCTTGGTGATGCTCCTGATCATGCTCTTCATTTTGATCATCTTCAGCTTCCTTGATGATGAAACGAAGGAGGGCCTGCTATGAAAAATTGGTTTCAAAAATCCTATATGGCGCTGGTCTTCCTCTTTCTTTATCTGCCCATCGCCTATTTGGTTTTATTCTCCTTCAACAGCGGAAAATCCAAGGTTATCTTCAGCGGCTTCACCCTTAAAAATTATGCTGATCTATTTACCGATCAGCAGATCATGCAAGCCTTGCTCAATACCTTGATCATTGCCGCCATCTCTTCGGTAGTGGCCACCATTATCGGCACTATGGCCGCCATGGGAATTCAGCGCCTTTCCAAATGGAAGCGCAACGCGGTAATGAACATCACCTATATCCCTGTTTTGAACCCCGATATCATCACCGGTATCTCCATGATGCTCTTTTTCTCGTTGATCGGGGTATCCCTTGGGTTTGGCACTGTGCTGCTGGCCCATATCACCTTTAATATCCCTTATGTGATCCTTGCGGTTCTGCCAAAGCTTCGGCAGGTGGATTATTCGGTTTATGAAGCCGCCGAGGATCTCGGCGCCTCCCCCGCCCTTGCCTTCCGCAAAGCCCTTCTGCCCCAGATCATGCCGGGCATTATTTCCGGCTTTTTGATGGCGCTCACCCTTTCGGTGGATGATTTTGTGGTTACCTTCTTCCTGCGCGGAGTTGAGGTGGAAACCTTGGCAACGGTGATCTATACAACTACTAAAACCCGCATCAGCCTTTCGATGAACGCCCTTTGCGGGGTGATGGTTGTGGTGGTAACGATCATTTTGATTTTGGCCAATCTTCCTCAAAAGAAAGAAAAGCAGCAAAAGGAGGAGCGGATCTGAAATGAAAAAAGCAAAAAATATTCTCGCCCTTCTGATGGCTTTGAGCCTGATCCTGCTCTCTTTGAGCGGCTGCGCCCAATATGAGCCCAACGAAGTTCTCTATGTTTATAACTGGGGCGAATATATGGATGAGAGCGTCAACGAAATTTTCGAGCAAGAAACCGGCATCAAGGTAGTCTATAAGATTTATGATAATAATGAATCCATGTATGCGGTTTTGAAGAATTCGCCCGAAACCTATGATGTGGTCTTCCCTTCCGATTATATGGTGGGAAGAATGATCAAAGAGGGGCTTTTGGCCGAGATCAATTATGAAAATGTGCCCAATGCCCAATATATTATGAAGGATTTTCAGCATCTCAATTATGATCCCGAAGATCGCTATTCCGTTCCTTATACATGGGGAACCTTGGGGATCCTTTATAACACCAAATATGTGAAAGAGGAGCCCGCAAGCTGGGAAGCCCTTTGGGATGCGCAATATGCCGGAAAGATCCTGATGTATAATAACTCCCGCGATACTTTAGGAGTGGCCCTTCTGAAGGAAGGCTATTCCCTTAATACCACCGATGAGCAGGAGCTTAAAGCCGCCGCCGAAGAGCTGATTGAGCAAAAGCCGATCTTGCAGGCCTATGTTTCCGATGAGATCTTCTCGAAAATGGAAAGCGGCGCCGCAGTTATGACCCCTGCCTATGCAGGAGATGCCTTGAGCATGATCGGGGAAAACCCTGATCTTGCCTTCACTATTCCAAAGGAAGGCACCAATCGGTTTATCGACTGTATGTGCATTATGAAAGATGCCCGCAATAAAGAAGCCGCAGAAAAATATCTTAATTTCCTCTGCCGCGAAGATATTGCCGAGCTCAACCGCGCCTTTACCGCTTATTCCACTCCCCAGCAGCAGGTTTATGATTCTCTGCCGGAAGAGGAGCAGCAGGATCCCATCTCTTATCCCGAAGCCGCTGTTTTGCGCCGCACCGAGATCTATACCAATCTTCCCGAAGAAACCCTGCTCCTTTATAATTCCCTTTGGAATAAGCTGAAAAATGCATAAAAAAACGCAAGGCTTCAAGCCTTGCGTTTTTTATATAATTCGGTTGCGTTCGCCTCTTTCCTCGAAAGCGCGGATATTTTCTGCAACCTCCGAGAGGCAGCGGTTGCGGGCTTCAATGGAGCCCCAAGCGGTATGGGGAGTTAGAATTGCGCGGGGAGAATGAAGAATTTTTTGAAAAGGATGATCCTTCGAAAAGGGCTCCTTGGAATAAACATCGATGCCAAGGCCTCCGAGGCGCCCCTCCAAAAAGGCCTCTGCCAAAGCTTCCTCATCGGTTACCGCCCCACGGGCCACATTGATAAGAATAGCGCCCCTTTTCATCAAGGCGATCCTTTCCTTATTAATAATATGGAAGGTTTCCTCATTGAGGGGCAGATGAATCGAAAGGATATCGGCTTCTTTGCAGAGGGTATCGAGATCGGCCGATTCAAATTCCTCTTCAGCCTTTCGCCGATAGATCAAAACGCGGCAGCCGAATTCTCTTGCAATCCTTGCCACCTTGCGGCCGATATTGCCGCCGCCTAAAATTCCCCATGTTTTCCCCCGCAGCTCCTGCCAGACCGGTTCCAGCTTATTGGCAACCCCGCTTTCGGAATAGGCGCCCGAATGCACAAACTCCCGATATTCCGCAAGCCTTCCCATGAGCGATAAAGCCATGGCAAAGGTCAGCTGGGCCACGCTATCGGTGGAATACCCCGGCACATTGCAAACCCCGATCCCCCGCGCCTTGCAATAATCAAGATCGATATTATCATAGCCGGTGGCGCAAACGCAGATCAGCTTAAGATTTTGAGCCTCCTTCAGCGTTTGCTCATTCATCTTCAGCTTATTGACCACTGCCACCTCGCTCTTTGCAAGGCGGGCGCCGATCTCTTCGGGAGCGGTATCGGGAAAGCGCTCCACCGACCAATTTTCAAAAGGGGATAAATCCACATCTGCCCCTAAAGTGGCAGCATCTAAAAAGGTGATCCTCACTTGATAAACTCCTCAAAATAAATATCTTTCACCCGAAAAACCCTTCCATTTAAATAGGAAAGAAAATGCTCCTCGGGCAGCTTGAATTCCAAAGAATAGGCATAAAGGGCCTGATGGCGGAAAGGCAGGGCGCGATTTTGCTCCCCGATGCCATATTTAAGATCCCCCGCCACCGGATGGCCGATATGGGCAAGATGAGCGCGGATCTGATGGGTGCGGCCGGTGATCAGCTCGATTTCCAAAAGGGATACTCCCTTCCCCTCTTTCAGCACACGATAGCGGGTAAGAATTTCTTTATAGCCCTCTTGCGGTTGGTCGATTACCCGAACCTTATTTTCCTTGCTATCCTTCTTAAGATAAGCCTTAAGGGTTTGCTCCCTTTGGGGCATCTTGCCAAGGGCAAGGGTGAGATACCGCTTTTCCACCTGCCGATATTTCACTATTTCATAAAGGGCGCGGCCTGCGGCGGCATTTTTGGCAACGATTACAATCCCGCCGGTATTCCGATCCAGCCGATTGCAAAGAGCGGGAGTAAAGGATTGGGATTCCTTGGGATCATATTCCCCTTTTTCATAAAGATAAAGGAGCACCTGATTGATAAGGGTATCTCTTGCGCCATGGTCATCGGCATGAACCGGCACCCCCGCCTTTTTATCCACCAGCATGAGATTTTCATCCTCATAAACGATAGAAAGCTTGGGGGCATAGCCGATCTTTCGAAAATCGCTGCTCTTTTCGGCAAAAAACTCATCATTGATATAGAGCTCCACCAAATCACCTTTTTGCAGCCGAAGATTGCCCTCTGCCCGCTTTCCGTTCACCTTGATGGCTTTTTTACGCAGATATTTATACATCAGCGAAGGGCTTAAATTGCTCGCCATTTTCAGCACAAATTTATCCAGACGCTGATCCGCATCGTTTTCCTTAATGACAAAACTTTTCAAATATAAATCCTTTCAAAAAAGGATGGGAGCAGAGCATTGCCCCCATCCTTCCGCTTTTTATTTAAAATGCCAGATCATGCTCTTATGCTTGGGGCGCACCCAAAGAGTAAGCCGATACCAAAGCCCTTTGAAAGGACCGGCGCGGCGCATCAGGGATTTATCCAAAGCAAAGAGATATTTTGCAGCCGCCCGGCGCTCCTTTTCGCTGATCAAAACCTCCGAATAGAGGCTCTTTTCAAAGATCGGCACCACCTTCGCAAGCAGCAAGGGCGCAAGGGCAAGGTTATCTGCCCGCTTTGCAAATTCAGAAAGAGTTTCGCCCTCGAAGAATTTAAAGCCGCGCATCTGCATCAGGCGAAGCACCATTTTGTAGGCCGCAGCTACCCCTTCGGCGGGGCGCCCGCGCAAGGCTCTCTTTAATTGCCAATGATGGAAGAACCAAACCGCAAAAATAAGCAGCGCGATCAGCATTAACCAGAGGAGTACTCGGATCACTGTTTTGAGCACCAAATTTTCCTGATCCAAATTCAGCGCATCAATGATCCGATCGCTAAGATCGGGCACCTCTTCCTTAATGGTGGGTTCGGGGAGCACATTGCTATATTTCACATAATTATCGGGCGGCACATATTCCACCTCCGCCTCGGTTTCATAAACCTCTTCGGTCGTGCCGTCGGTAACCTCTAAAAGATAATAGTTCTTCTTTTCTCCAAAACCGGGAGTAGGATCAAAAATCACCCAGCCAAAGCCATCGAAATAAACCTCGACCCATGCATGATAGTTGGAATCCACCAGCTTGGCGGTATAGTATTCCACATCGGTCCATTCCGGCTTTGCATAATAGCCGGTAACCACCCGCGCGGGAATGCCCATATCCCGCAGCATCACTGTCATGGAAGAGGCAAAAAGGGTGCAATAGCCGGTCATATCCTCATTTTGATTAAGGAAATATTCCAGATAATCGAAGGCATCTCCCGGAGTGCCATCGGCGCGCACAATTCTCTTGCGCTCCGCCTTATAGGTATAGGTCTTGCGCAGATACCGCTCAATGGATTGCACCTTCGCAAGGCGGCTTTCATAATTCCCCGCGATCTCCCATGCCTTATTGCCGATCACCGCTTTGATCTCTTCGGGATTTTGGGTATAATAAGCGTTTACAAAATTGCTGTATTCCTGCTCCCGCACCATATAAGGATTGGTATTGGCATGCTCATCCCGAATGGAAAGATAGCTGCTCCAGATGGAATCGAATTTTGCCAAGAAAACGCCGCTGGATAAGGTGGGGCTCACCACGCGGAAGCTATATTCCCGATCCGAGGGGGTATCGTTATAATGCAAAAGGGTATCGCCCTCTCGCTCCAGATCGCTATATTCGCTGATGGGGACCTTTGTTGTATTCCCTTTTGGGAGCCCCAAAAGGTCGCTGCCCTTATATTGGGGAAAAACGGTGATCTGATCGGTTAAATACCCATCATCTTCGCTGAAATAATTATCCACCGCCATCTCCAAGGGATCGCCGCCGGGCAGCGTGAGGCAAAGAAAATCATAATACTGGGTATATTCATAAAAATCAAAATCCACAGCATTATTATAGTTGCGCAGCATATTCTCATCGGGGATCTGCCACCCTTCTGCATTCAAAGCAGCAGTAGTCCGATAGCGCAGATAGATGGGCTGATCGGTATGGGAAGATACCTGCGCCACATTCAGGCCCCGCCAAGAGGGCATCAGCAACCCGATCGTTTTGGCATCTCCCATCTCGCCTGCGATATTCAGCTGCTTTTCATAAGCATTTCGGAAGACCACATTCATCACTTTGGTGGAAACCTGATCCAGCTTTTCCCGAAAAGCATCCATCTGCAAAATGGGGCGGGAATAGACCATCCATGCTGTTGCGATGGTTACCACCAGCATCGAAAGAGCTACAATGATCCCAAATTGACCATTAGCAGAGGCAAAGGAAAGCCTTTGCTCGGTGGTGAGAGCGGGTTTCTGCTCCCTTATCTTCTTTTCTTTATTCTTTTTCTTGGTTCTGAAATGAGCGCGGGCCAGCCTCTTGGTCTTTCGCTTATTGGCGCGGCTCATCTGCTGCACCAAGCTTTGCCCATAGCAACCGATCAAGGAGCAAAGGAAGAGGCTAAAGGCCAAATAATGGGGCACAATGCCATAGAAAAAGAGCGGCACCAACCCAATCGCGGGCACAATATAAGCCAGCATCACCGGAATGCGCTTAAAGAGCGCAAGGGCGAAAAAGACTGCCGCTACCATAGAGAGCAAAACTAAAGTCGAAATCAAATAGCGATTTAATAGGGATTCATTCCTCAAATAGGGCTCAAGGTCCAATGTCATCTGATCCAGATAGCCCGAATAGCCCTCTTGAGAACCCAGCAGGTAGATCACATAGTTTAAAAAGATGGAAACCGAGCGCCCGATATACCGCCCCATGCGAATGGTTAAGGGGAAGGCGATCAGCGCAAGGGCGGCCACTCCGCCCAAAACCCCGAAGAATACCCTTTTATACCATACAATGAAGATCATGCCGGCAAAAACTGCCGCTCCCAAGAGCCCAACAAGAACAGGAGAGATGCTCATGCCAAGGGCGGTGGTATTGCATAGGAGATAGCCAACCAAACCGATATAAAAGAGCAGAATTTCCATCCAAACTCCCCATCGGCCTGCATGAGCGCGCACCTGAAGCTCCGGCTCCACCAAGATAGGTTTTTCAAATTTTTTCAGCATATTATCGTTCCAATTCCGAAAGGGAGATCACTTTCATATTATTTCCGTATTCCGCTTCAGGCTCCGGCCGCACCACTAAAAATTCGACGCGGCAATTCACCCTTTCCAGCTCCTGATAAACCGATTCATAAAGCTGCTTTCCGGAAAGCGCAGAGATCACATAAAGGGCCCCATCCTGCAAGGAGCCGAGATCCAGCTCCCGCATTGCCTCATGAATATTGCCGAAATCCATCATCGGAGTCATATGATAAGCATCATCTGCCAGCATATGCTCGGCAAAATTCCCGATGCTTTGGGTATGGAGCGTTTCGGCGGGGGTGGGATAAGCAAGGGTGCAACGAGCGCCCCGCTCGGTCAGCAGATAGGAAACCCGCCGCGTGATCTCTACCACGCAATCGGTCAGCCGCCGATCAAGGAGCCGATCCCCTTCATGAGCAAAAAGATCCGAAAGGATCACTATATTATCGCAGGAATTTTCCCAATAGGTTTTAACAATCATTTTGGAAAGCCGCGCCGAAAGCTTCCAATGAACCTGCCGCAAAGTATCGTTTTCATTAAAATCCCGAATACCGGAAATATCGCCGCCATTGCGGGTTTCCTGGCCGCCTGCAATAACTGTGTTTTCCTGCTCCTGATTAGCGGTATGCACTGGGAATTCCTCGGCAAGATCCCTCGGCCCGATTACCACCGAGCCCACCTTATTGATCCTTCTTTTAATGCTGAAAAGCCGCAGAAAATCATAAAAGATAATGCTCTCTGCGCCAATCTCATAAAGGCCCCGCACCTGAAATTCGAAGGGCAAGGAAATAGTGGTGGACCCAAAAGCCGCATAGCGCACAATGGATTGGCCGGCCACCGACCGATCCCCTTCCGGCGCGTTTACTTTAAAGCGCACCTTCACCATAGGAAGCATAAAAGGAGTGCGGCTTTGGAGCTTCACTTGGATAAAGAACTTTTCCAGCCGCCGCTTTTGCTCGGGCGGCTCCTCTGCCTCCACCTTCACCAATAGCATGCTGACCAAAAGGCAAAGAAAAGAAAAGAGCGGAATCAGCAAAACAAGGGCCAAGGTAAAAAGCGAGATTGAATCATATAGCGCCTGCGAAAAGATAAAAGCACCGATCAGCAGGCATAGATAAATAAGTCTTGAACGAGCCATGGTTTATTTTACCACCGGCACTTTCACCTTTTCTTGCAAAGAAGAAAGGAGCTGGGAGGCGGTCATCCGCTCGATCTTGGCTTCGGGAGCCAGCATAATGCGATGAGAAACCACCGCATCATAAAGCTTTTGCACATCCTTGGGGGTAACAAAAGCGCGCCCATCGATCAAAGCAGCAGCGCTTGCCGCCCGCATTAAAGAAAGGGAAGCGCGGGGAGAAGCAGCCAGATCGATCAACTGATGGCCGCGGGTGGCGCAAACCAAGGAAACAATATAATCCCGCACCTTTTCATCCACAAATACCTGCTCCACTGCCTTCTGCAAAGCCACAACCTCTTCCGCAGTTGCCACAGGCACCACCGCCTGCAAAGGATCCTCCCCTTTGCGGGCCGAGATAATTTCCATCTCCTGCTCGGGAGTGGGATATCCCATCGACATTTTCATCAAAAAGCGGTCGAGCTGGGCTTCAGGCAGCGGATAGGTGCCCATATAGCCCACAGGGTTTTGAGTGGCCACAACCATGAAAGGCTCCGGCAATTTATAAGTAGTACCATCAACAGTTACCTGCCGCTCTTCCATCACCTCTAAAAGAGCCGATTGGGTTTTCGGCGAGGTACGGTTGATCTCATCGGCGATAAGAATATTGGTCATGCAAACACCGGGCTTATAAACAAACTCACCGGTCTTATTATCCGGCGCGGTAAAGCCGGAGATATCGGTGGCCATAACATCAGGGGTAAACTGCACCCTCTTGCTTTCCAGACCGGTTGCCTTGGCCAAAGCGGCGGCGGCAGTGGTTTTACCAACCCCCGGTACATCTTCGATCAAAATATGGCCCTTGGAAAGCATGGTGATCAGCATCAGGCGAAGCTGCTCATCTTTACCAACGATCACCTTTTTCATCTCGCCAATGATTCTTTGGCAAAGCTCCTGCTCTTTCAAAAAGTCCTGCGGTTTTTCCATGAAATTATGCTCCTTATAATTTTATAAATATATATAATATCATATCATAGATATAATACTATTTCAACTGTTTTCTCTTGACACAAGGAAATTCCAAGTTATAATTTAAGATATACTATTATAGTCGAAAGAAGCGAAAAAACGGATGAAATTATTAAAATACTTAAAACCCTATTGGTTTTGGGCTTTGCTCACCCCTCTCACCATGATCGGAGAGGTTATCGCCGATCTGATGCAGCCAAAGCTCATGAGTTTACTTGTTAACGAAGGGGTTTTGGGAGGGGATCAGGAACTGATTCTGGCGGTTGGCCTTCGGATGCTTCTGATTGTTTTCCTCGGGGGCCTTGCCGGCTCCTCTTGCTCGGTTTTTGCAAGCCTTGCTTCCCAGAATTTTGCCTGCGATCTTCGAAAGGATGTTTTTCGCGCGGCCATGGGCTTTTCCTTTCAGCAAACCGATAAGTTCACAACCGGCTCCATCATCACCCGCCTGACCAATGATATCACCCAAATGCAGCATTTTGTGGAGCAATGCCTGCGCATGTTTGTGCGCTCCGGAATGATGTTTTTGGGCGGAATTATCATGATGCTTTCCCTCAACAGTAAGTTTGGCTTTATGCTTTTGGCCGCTCTGCCGGTGCAGCTTTTGCTGATGGGCTGGATCCTAAAAAAAGCCAACCCCCTTTATGCCAAGGTGCAGGAGCGATTGGATCGGCTGAACCATGTGATGCAGGAAAATGTAAATGGTGCGCGGATGGTGAAGGCCTTTGTGCGAGAAGAGCGGGAAAATAACCGCTTCCGCGCCGCCAATGAGGATCTCACCGCTACCAACCTGAAGGTTGCTTTTATTATTGCGCGGCTCTCCCCCATTCTTTCCATTATTATGAATCTTTCGGTGGTTGCCCTCATCTACCTCGGAGGCAAGGAGGTTGCCGCCGAGAGAATGCAGGTGGGCACCATTATGGCGGCCATTACATATAATACCCAAGTGCTCCATTCGGTGATGATGGTCAGCATGATGTTCCAATCCATTGCCCGCGGCCGCGCCAGCGCCAAGCGGCTGACCGAAGTGCTGCAAACCACGCCCGCCATCGAAGGGGGAAAGGAAAAGATCGGCACCCTCCGGACCATTGAATTTTCCGATGTTTCCTTCCATTATCCGGGCTTTCCGGGCAAGGAAGTGCTGAAGGGGCTTTCCCTCACCATCGAGCGGGGAGAAAATATCGCCGTTTTAGGCGCTACCGGCGCGGGAAAATCTTCCTTTATCCAGCTTATCACCCGCTTTTATGATGCCACCGAAGGGCAGCTTTTGATCAATGGCCGCCCCATTAGGGAATATGATCTTTATGATCTGCGGGAGCAGATCGCTATTGTGATGCAAAAGAGCGAGCTTTTCAGCGGCACTGTGGCAGAAAATATTCGCTGGGGCAATCCCGATGCCACCGATGAAGAGGTGATCCGCGCGGCAAAAATTGCCCAAGCCGATGAATTCATCTCTGAGATGCCCGATGGCTATCAAACCATGATCGCCGAGAAGGGCGCTTCCCTTTCCGGCGGCCAAAAGCAGCGGCTTTCCATTGCAAGAGCCTTGGTGCGCCGCCCCCAACTGCTTATTCTGGACGATAGCACCTCCGCTTTGGATCTTGCCACCGAAGGCCGCCTGCGGGCCGCCATTCGGGCAGAGATGCAAGGCACCACTCTGATCACCATTGCCCAGCGGATCGCAAGCGTGAAAGAGAGCGATCGCATCGCCCTTTTGGAGGATGGCGGCCTTGCCGCTATCGGCGATCATCAAACCTTATTGAAGGAAAGCGCGCTCTATCAGGAAATCGAACGCTCTCAAACCAAGGAAGGGGGTGCGATCAATGGCTGAACCTCGCCAAAACCCCACTATGCAAGCCATTCGCCCCGGTCGGCGCGGGCCGGTTATGGAGGTAGAAAAGCCGAAGAATATGAAGGCAACCCTTGGGCGGCTTTTGCAATATATCGGCCGCAGCCGTCGCGCCTTCTTTACCCTTCTGATCGCCACCCTTTTGATCACCGCTACCAACCTTTTAGCCCCTGCCCTTCAGCAGCGGGCCATCGATTCATTAGGTCATTCCCTCGGTGCCCAACTTTTGCTGATGCTTTTGCTGATGGGGCTCACCTATCTGATGCAAGCAGGGCTTACCTATCTGCAGGGCATCTTCTCGGCAAAGCTTGCCCAAGGAGTGGTGCGCACCATGCGCAATGATCTTTTTGCCCGCTTGGTCCATCTGCCCATTGCCTATACCGATCGGCATAATCATGGCGATATTATGAGCCGCATGACCAACGATGTAGAAAATATTTCGAATAGCATCTCTTCTTCTATTGCTTCCCTTTGCTCCAGTGTTTTAATGGTTGTGGGTTGCTTTATCATTATGGTCTGCTATTCTCCCCTCTTGGCCTTGGTCAGCACCCTGACCATCGGGCTCACCCTTTTGGCCTCCGGCTTTATTACCAAGTTTATGCGCAAATTCTTTGTGCGGCAGCAGCGGATTTTGGGCGCTGTGAATGGGCAGGTGGAAGAGATGGTTTCCGGCTATCGCACTGTGATGGCCTATAACCGCCAAGAAAAGGCGATCTCTGAATTCAACGCCACCAGCGACCGATTGAAAAAGACCGCGATCTTTGCCAATATCTTTGGCGGTTGCATGGGGCCGGTGATGAATTTTATCAATAATGTGGGCTTCCTTTTGATCGCTATCTGCGGCGGTTGGTTGGCAAGCCTGCCCTTGGAGCATATTTTGCATATCTCGGTGGGCACCATTCAGGCCTTTATCCTCTATTCCAAGCAATTCTCCCGCCCCATCAATGAGATTGCCAATCAATATGCCGCCATTCAAACTGCTATTGCGGGCGCCGAGCGGATCTTTGAGGTTATGGACGAAGCCCCCGAAGATCAAGGCGGCTCCCATGCCATCGATCCCAAGGCAGTGAAGGGCGCCCTTTCCTTCCGCAAGGTTCATTTTGGCTACCTGCCGGATAAGCCGGTATTGAAAGATTTTAATTTAGAGGTAGAAGCAGGGCAAAAGATCGCCATCGTTGGGGCCACAGGCAGCGGCAAAACCACTGTTGTTAACCTTCTTACCCGCTTTTATGATATCGATAGCGGCGAGATCCTGATCGATGGCATTCCCTTAAAAGATCTGCCTCGGAGCGACCTGCGCCGCAGCCTTGCAATCGTTTTGCAGGATACAGTGCTTTTCTCCGATACTATCGCCGAAAATATCCGCATCGGGCGGCCGGATGCCACCATGGAAGAGGTGATCGCGGCGGCCGAAAGCACCGGTGCCCATCGCTTCATCTGCCGATTAAAGGATGGCTATAATACGCAGCTGAAAGAAGGCGGAAGCAACCTTTCCCAAGGCCAGCGGCAGCTTCTTAATATCGCAAGAGCGGTTCTGGCCGATCCCAGCATTCTTATTTTAGATGAAGCAACTTCCTCGGTGGATACCCGCACCGAAATGCATATTCAATCGGCCATGCTCCGCCTGATGAAAAACCGCACCAGCCTGGTGATTGCGCATCGGCTTTCCACCATTCAGGATTCCGATAAGATCATTGTTATCGATGATGGTAAAATTGTGGAAGAGGGAAGCCACGAAAGCCTCCTTGCCCAAAAGGGCTGCTATTATCGGCTTTATCAATCCCAATTTGCAGGGGTTGCCACCTGATTTATTGCTTTTTACCAATTTTTCAAAAAAGATTGCTGAAAATAAGGAAAAATAACGATTGACTGCACCCCTTGAATCTTGTAAAATAAAAGAAAAGTTTATTCAAAGGAGAATTCCTATGCGTTATCAAAGCACCCGCAGCAATGCGCTCACCGCCAATGGCCCCGAGGCGATCCTTCGGGGAATTGCTCCCGATGGCGGGCTTTATATGATCTCTGATTTCAATGAGATCCAATTAGATTGGAAGAGCCTTTTGGAGCTGGATACCATTCCCATGGCGGCCAAGATCCTGCAGGCCATCTTCCCTGATTTTTCTGCCGAAGAGATGGAAGAGCTTTCAAAGCGTGCCTATTGCGGCCGCTTCGAAACCGATGAGCTGACTCCGCTGGTTCCGGTAAATGACCGCTATGTTTTGGAGCTTTTCCGCGGCCCCACCAGCGCTTTTAAAGATGTGGCGCTCTCGATGCTTCCCCAATTAATGACCGCTTCTTGCAAAAAATGCGGCCAGAAGGAAGAGATCACTATTCTCACAGCCACCAGCGGCGATACCGGCAAAGCCGCCTTGGAAGGCTTCCATGATGTTGATGGCATTAAAATCTTGGTGTTTTATCCCAATAACGGTGTTTCTGCCGTGCAGAAGGCTCAAATGGTTACCCAAGAGGGCAAAAATGTGAAGGTTGCCGCCATCAATGGAAATTTCGATGATGCCCAAACCGGAGTAAAGAATACCTTCGCTGCCGCTAAAGGCAATGAAAGCGTTTGCCTCTCTTCCGCCAATTCTATCAATATCGGCCGCCTTGCTCCTCAAGTGGTCTATTATTTCAAAGCCTATGCCGATCTTTTAAAGAGCGGCAAAATTCAGCTTGGCGATGAGGTTTCCTATGTAGTCCCTACCGGTAATTTCGGCGATATCCTTGCCGGCTATTTTGCTAAAAAATTGGGGCTGCCCGTTAAGAAATTTATCTGCGCTTCTAACCAAAATAAGGTGCTTACCGATTTCCTCAACGATGGAATCTATGATCGCCGCCGCCCCTTCTATAAAACCACTTCTCCTTCCATGGATATCTTGGTTTCCAGCAATCTGGAGCGCCTGCTCTTTATGATGAGCGATGGCGATAGCGAGCTGGTGGCTTCCTTGATGAAGAGCCTTAATGAAGAAGGCTTCTATCAAATCCCCGCCGAAATGCTGAAAAAAATTCAATCCGAATTTTCTGCCGGCTTCTGCGATGATGAAAAAACCGCAAAAACTATTTATAAGGTTTGGAAAGAGAATGGCTACCTGATGGATACCCATACCGCTGTGGCTTGGGCAGTCAGCGAGGAATATGAAGGCGAAGAGCCTTTGGTGGTGCTCTCTACCGCTTCCCCCTTCAAATTCCCCCATGCAGTCCTCTCCGCCCTCGGCGAAAAGCCTGCTGAAGATGAATTTGATTGCTTGGAGCAGCTTTCCAATCTCTGCTCCTTACCCATTCCTAAAAACCTTGCGAACCTGAAAACCGCGAAGGTGCTGCATACCGATGTCATCGAAAAGACCGACCTCATCGATTATGCCCTCGCCTACGCCGCCGAATAACCCTCCCTTCCCTCCCGACTCCTGTCGGGAGGTTTTTTTCTCCCAAAAACCCTCCATTCCTCTCTTCCCGACTCCCTCCGGAAGTTTTTTGCCCTCCTTTTTGGAGAAGAGAAATATTTCTCCAAACCCACCTCTCCCATTCACCACACTTTGGAGAAGAGAAATATTTCTCCAAATTAATCGCTCCCATTTACCACGATTCGGAGAAGAGAAATATTTCTCCAAATTAATTGCTCCCATTTGCCACGCTTTGGAGAAGAGAAATATTTCTCCAAACTCCCCTCCCCCTATTTATCACACTTTGGAGAAGAGAAATATTTCTCCGATTGCATTGACAAGCGTTAAAGAGTTCTTTATAATGGGGATGAATAAGAAGGGGGGGGATTCACATAAAACAAGATAATATTATTGAGGAATTGTATCGTCGTATTGATACCTTAGAGCGAAGGGTTCAATGCCTGGAACGAATACAAAACTCTCTTCCCGCGCGCAGCAACAGCACAGTTAACGAAAAAATGCACAAGGAATGCTATCATGCGGCGAAAAGATTTCATGAGTGCGGAGAAGGCAAGTTTTCTGCTTATGCGGAGCAGGTTCATGAAAAGACCGGCATGAAATTTACCACTGCTAAAATGGCAATCATGGTCGCTTATGCTCTTATAAGCGGCGAATTATATAAAAGCGCTATCAGCGGAAAATCAGCCGACCTGTTCTTTAAAATGATTCAGAAGGACTTTGGAAGCGGCGGGTTACAAAAAGCCATTTTAGCAATGCGCAAGCACATCAACTATCGCCGCGCCTCCAATCACAATGTGGATCTTTTGGAAAATCTTTGTGATCGCTATGAAGCGATTCTTCAAAGCAATAAATAACCTCTTTAAAAAATAAAAAAAGGGGCTGTAAAAAATTCGAATGAATTTTTTACAGCCCCTTTTTTATTCATAGATCTTATTTCTTTGCCTTGGTATCGATAACATTCTTAATATAGGCGATGAAATCCTCTACCGGCATGGTGCCAAGATCGCCATCTTGGCGGCCGCGCACCGATACAGTGCCGGCCTCGGCTTCCTTCTCGCCAAGGATCACCATAAAGGGCACCTTCTGCAGTTGGGCTTCGCGGATCTTATAGCCGATCTTTTCATTCCGCTCATCAAGCTCTACCCGCAGGCCTGCAGCCCGAAGGGTTTCATAAACCTCGGAGGCCTTATCAAGAGTCTTTTCGCTGATCGGCAATACTCTTACCTGAATGGGCGACATCCAGGTGGGCAAAGCGCCTGCATATTTTTCGATCAAATAAGCAAGGGTGCGCTCATAGCAACCAAGAGAGGTGCGATGAATAATATAGGGGCGCACCTTCTGGCCATTTTGATCGATATAGGTCATATCAAATTGCTCAGCCAAGAGCTGATCTACCTGAATGGTAACAATGGTATCTTCCTTGCCGAAAACATTACGATACTGAATATCCAGCTTCGGGCCATAGAAAGCGGCTTCATCAATGCCGATGGTATATTCTACACCAAGATCATCAAGGATCTTGCCCATGATGCTCTGCGCCTCATCCCATTGCTCGGGAGTTCCGATATATTTCTCGGTATTATTGGGATCCCATTGAGAGAAGCGGAAGGTGCAATCCTCCAGCATACCAACAGTATCCAAGCAATATTTAGCAAGCTCCAAGCAGCCCTTGAATTCTTCTTCCAACTGATCGGGGCGCAAAATCAAATGCCCTTCAGAGATGGTAAACTGCCGCACACGAATAAGCCCATGCATCTCGCCGCTCTCTTCATTGCGGAAGAGGGTGGAGGTTTCGCCCAGTCTCATGGGCAGATCCCGATAGGAGCGCATTCTGTTCAGATAGACCTGATACTGGAAGGGGCAGGTCATGGGGCGCATGGCGAAGCATTCCTTACTTTCGTCGGTAGGATCGCCAAGAACAAACATGCCATCCAAATAATGATCCCAGTGGCCGGAGATCTTATAAAGATCGCTCTTGGCCATCAAGGGAGTTTTGGTCAGCAGGTAGCCCCGCTTTTCTTCCTCATCTTCCACCCAGCGCTGCAAGGTTTGGATCACTTTAGCGCCCTTGGGAAGCATAATGGGCAGCCCCTGGCCCACAACGTCGGAAGTGGTGAAATATTCCAGCTCCCGACCAAGCTTATTATGGTCGCGCTTGCGCGCCTCTTCCAATTTTGCAAGATGAGCCTCCAGATCAGCGGCCTTCAGGAAGGAAACACCATAAATTCTCTGCAGCATTGCCTTATCGGAATCCCCTCTCCAATAAGCGCCGGTGGCGCTCAAAAGGGCGATCGCCTTAATTTTGGAAAGATCAAAAAGATGGGGGCCTGCGCAAAGATCAGTAAACTCCCCTTGGCGATAGAAGGAGATCTTCTCACCCTTGCCGGCATGCTCCTCAATGAGCTCCAGCTTATAGGGCTCTTCCTTCATGAGTTCCTTTGCTTCCTCGGCAGAAAGCTCAAACCGCTCCAGCTTCAGCCGCTCCTTCACGATTTTTTTCATCTCGGCGGTAATCTTTTGCAGATCCTCGGCGGTGAAGGGAGTCTCCACATCGAAATCATAATAAAAACCGCTATCGATGGCAGGGCCGATGGCAAGTTTGGCAGAAGGATAAAGGCGCTTCACTGCCTGCGCCAATAAATGAGAGGTGGTATGCCAGAATACCTTCTTTGCCCGCTCGTCTTCAAAGGTCAAAAGTGCCACTTCCTCGCCTGCTTTCGGCGCATAAGTCAGTTCCTTGATCTCCTCCCCCACTGCGCAGCAGAGAGCTTCTCTTGCCATTGCGGGATCCATAGAGAAAGCCGCATCAAACACCGATTGGCCTTCGTTTAATTCAATTTCATTTCCATTCAAAATAATTTTCATTTTTTACTCACCTATTCTTATTTTATTAGATCCATAGAGCTATTCATCATTTTGGCCGCTTCTTGGCGGGTGATTTCTCTTTTCGGCTGAATATAGAGCTTATTGCCCGATCCTGCCCCTTCAAACACCCCTAAATAAAGGGCCACATATACAGATTTCTTCGCCCAACTGCTCACCGTATTATAATCGGGAAATCCTTTGCTCGCCGCGAATTGCTTTGCAGCATCCAAATACCGATTAATGTAGGTGGAAGTATCCACCCCTTCTGTATACGCAATCAAGCGAATCATCATCGCTGCAAATTGCTCGCGGGTAACAGTTCCTTTCGGTGAAAAAGCCCGATACCCCGAATTGCTATGGCCATCAACCATTCCGATCATGGCCGCGGTACTCACCTCATCGGCATACCAATCGCTTGATTTGATATCTGCAAAGCATTTGGCATATTCGGTGCCAACCTTTTTGCTATCGATGCCTGCCGCCCGCAGCAAGAATGTTGCCGCCTCGGCGCGGCTCATGGTGCCTTTAGGATTCAGTTTCCCGCCGCTTCCGGTGATATATCCGTAGCTTACCATTTTGTTCATCGATTTTTTTGCCCAACTGCTCACCTGCGCCCAATCGGTATAGCCATACACAGAAAAGGTAGTGGGGCGGTAAAGAATAATCGGATACTCACGCACTGCGATATTATCGGTGGCCAATACCTGCAAATATAGTTTGGAGCGATAAAGCTTGGGAGTAAAGGAGGAGCCGATGGGGCCCACTCCGCCGGGGAGAACCGAAATGCTCCAGCGATTTCCCTCCGAGGTAATCACCTTTGGAGTAAAGGTGTTCCCCGCCATGTGAATAGAAAAGATACCGTCTCGAAGACCAACGCTATTGACAGTATACGCTACCCCTTCGGGGAAAATGTTGCTTTGAGTAATGGTAATCTTCCGGCGGATATGCGTTCCGTTCTCTAATTTAATATAATAATTTCCGGTGGATAAATTGCTCCATTTGTATTCCGCCGTGCAAGCGCTGTTGCCGTAAAGCGGGAGCTTTTTCCCATTCCGCGTCAAAGAATAGGTCCTATCGCTTTCCGCCGATAAAGTAACCTGATAGGTTTCCCCATTAAAGGCAATCTTCGATTGATCCATCTCAAAAGCCAGATCGCTTTTCGTATAGGCTTGCATCGACCAAGTCCAGCCGGAATCATTCAGCCAGGTGCTGTCGTAGATCTCCTCTAAAAGCCGCATTCCCGATCCGCTTCTTCCAAAATAGGTGCGCCCTTTTTGGAGAGTGCAATTCTGCAGACCGTTCGGATAGTTCATCTCAAGGGGTGCGCAAGCAGTCGCACCGGTAGCGGAGCTTGCCTTGATCTTCACATTAAACTTGCTGCCATATAGAGAAACCGGCTCATTAAAGGAAATATGGTAATATCCCGGCTTCTCAAAGGTTTGAGAATGCACCTTGGTGAAGGTGGAAGCCTTCCCGTCGCCATTATATGGGTTCACATAGATTTCCAATTTGGTATTGGGAGAAGGGGTATAGGTCCCGATTCCTTCCAAGGCCGTTGCATCATCGGTATCATAAGTTGTTCCAAAATAAACCGCTTCGCCGGTATAGCTTTCCATCCATGAATTCCAACCATAGTTACTATAGTTCCGAAGGCCGTCATAGGGCAGATCCCCGCTCTTATAATCGGTTGCAAATACATAATCGCGCACCTGCTTATCGTGATAAGAAAGCCAGAATCGACCATTATTTCCGCCCCAACCGGAGCCCCAGCTATTCAACGCCAGAAAGCATTGCCTGCTATCATCCCAGCCAATCAGGGTGATGGCGTGATTATGCACCACTCCATCTTCCAAATCGCTGTCTGCATCCACCCAGCAATAATAGGTATTGGTGGAAAAATTATAATAATCGTCGTGGTAATAAATGCTGACACCCGCGCCACCATATTGATAGATCAACTCTTTCATCTGGGTAAGGGTGCAATCTCTCATCATCGGCGCCTCTTCCAAATATCCGGTAGAAAAGAAGCTATCGGTTACCGATGCCGCCCGCGCAGGAAGAGGTTTGGTTGCAATAAAGGGGTCATCGCTTTCCTGAACCAAACCGCTTCCCCGCGCCATATAAGCAACCGACATATCACTATTGCCTCCGCCATTGGGTGAGCGATTAAAGCCCAAAGCATTATTATTTTCATCGGAAAGAGAATATCCCATATGAATTTCGGAATAGTTAACGCTCTTCCCTTCGTCTTTCTTCACATTGATAGCCGCCAAAGTGTTCTGCACAAAGGACCAGCAAAGCCCGTGGGGATTTTGATTTTCAACCCGCTCCACCAAAGCATTGTTGCTATAGGAAGAAGGAAGAGAAACCGCCCCCACCAAGGATTTGAGCGTTGCCCCAACAGGGGTTTTAATATCCACCTTCTTTGTAACTAAATCGCCGCTTTGCGTGTATTCAGCCGCTTGAGGCCGCTCCTCATATTCTTTAAACTCCTCTGCCGCCGCATAAATGCAGGTGTTCAGCATCAAGATAAAAATCAGCGCAACCGCCGCGCTGCGGATCCAAAAACTGCGCATCTTCATCCTTTGGCACCTCCCTTTCTATATAAAGAGAAATAATTATCTATTATCGTATTATATATAATATTGTTTTTCTTGTCAATAAAAGACCAAAAAAAGGATAAAAAAGTATTGACAATTTGCATTTCCTATTGTATACTTATCATCGTTCCGTAATCAAACCATATATGGGGGTATAGCTCAGCTGGGAGAGCGCTTGAATGGCATTCAAGAGGTCAGCGGTTCGATCCCGCTTATCTCCACCAAAACGAAAAGGCACACCGAAAGGTGTGCTTTTTGTTTTGGCGGAGATAAGCTCGGATCTGACCGCGCATAGCGTTGCTATGCGCGGGTCAGTTGAGGTTGGCTCAAAGCCGCGATAGGCTTTGAGAACAACCGTGTCTCGAGTACGACGGTTTCATCGTTACCGCTCGGAGCGGTCGACGAAAACCGAGAACGCAGAGTTACCGCTTATCTCCACCACCGGTTCGTCAAGTTTTATTTTTTTGCCCGCTCATAGTGAGTGGGTATTTTTTGTTTCAAAGTACTTTTTATTGGACTCATAGTGTGATATACTGTGTTTGTGAGGTGATAAATATGGAACTCAAAAAAAGAGATTGTGGTGTCAAAATAATGTTGGAGCCTTTAGGCTCATATTACCTTAGCGTGCATTTTGATTTTTATGGAACCGAAATCTCATTTGAGCCAAGTTCTGCAGTCGGTGTACAATTCGGCGATTTTTTATGTGCATTATATACTTTGTACCGTGAAAATGGAGAAGGTCATGGTGAGTGGCGCAAAAAAGAATATCATACCGAAGAAGGTAGCAATCACGTTATCGGTATTACCACAACCGTGGATTGGGATAACGAAGGCGAAATCATGACCATTGAAATGACTAAAAATTATGAAGGCGAGAAAACAGCCGATCTCTTTTTCAGAATAACAACTGATTATGGCGAAACCTATAACGAGTTTTCTGTAAATGAAAAAGACTTTTGTTATGCAGTTGCTAAAGCTTGTACGGAAGTTTTAAAAGAATACGGCTTTTATGGATATCGGTATTCAACTGAATATGATAATATCAAACTCAATCATTTAATATTCATAAAAGCATATGCATTAGACTGTTTAGAGGTACGTGATTTTAAGAATGTAATAGACAAACATACAAGTACTGGAAAAACGGATTTTAATAAGGAAATGGAATTACTCCTTTTCGATATGTAACACCTTTCAGGCGAGCAGAGCAACCCGCTCTGCTCCAGCTTTTCTGTTATGCCGCACTGTCTAAGCCTTGCGTAAACTGCTCAAAGTCAAAGTTAAAATCGATCTTCACTTTATAATCTCTCGAACCCTCAATGCGGTTGATGAGGGCATTCACCACCATCTTCTTTTTCTCCAACGAGATAATATTATTTTTTCTTTCCGCGGCGCTGATAGTCAGCGTTGATTTCTTCGCTCCAATCCGCGCTGAGCGGTGCGCTTGCTCTGACATTGCAAACCGCCTTTGCAACCGACTCATACAGAATATGTGTGCCTTCACCATCGGCGTTGTAATTGACTGCTCGATCCTTATCGATGCCATATCGAGCCGCCGTTTCAACCGCATCAATGTTCGCACCGATAAAGAGGAACTCCCAACCGTATTTTTCCTTTTGGCGCTCAATCATCTTTTTCACTTGCTCACTGTTGTAGCGATGACTGGCATTTTCTTGACCATCGGTGGTAATAACAAACATCGTGTGCTCCGGCACGTCTTCGGGGCGAGCGTACTTGTGAATGTTACCAATGTGATGAATCGCACCACCAATCGCATCAATAAGCGCCGTGCAACCTCTGACGGTGTAATCCCGATCAGTCATCTTCGGGATATCACTGAGCTTTACGCGATCGTGCAAAACCTCGCTCTCATCATCAAAGAGAACGGTAGACACATAGCATTCGCCTTCTTGCTTTTTCTGCTTCTCGATCATGGAGTTGAACCCGCCAATGGTATCGCCCTCCAGCCCCGCCATCGATCCGCTTCTGTCCAAGATAAATACAAGTTCGGTTACGTTGTTTTTGTTTTTCATAATAGAAAACCTCTCTTTCATTTGATGTACTCATTCTACACCAACAAAAGAGAGGTAAGGTCGCCTGCAAAGCGACAAATTATTTATTCAGTTTTTCAAGCCACTCAATTTCCTTAAACCCAACAAGCACAAAATCATCGCCAATGAGCAGCGGCCGTTTAACAAGCATGCCATCAGTTGCAAGTAGTTGTAACATTTCGGGCTCGCTCATTTCGGGAAGTTTGTTTTTAAGGTCCAGTGATTTATAGAGCAGACCACTTGTATTGAAGAATTTCTTAATCGGCAATCCGCTTTTGTTGTACCACTCGGTCAATTCTTCAAGTGTAGGATTGTCGAGTTTGATATCTCTCAACTCATATTCGATGTTATTATCATCCAACCACTTCTTTGCTCTTTGGCAAGTGGTGCATTTCGGATAACAGATAAACTTAATCATAATTTCACGCTCCAAGTAAACTTTGATCGAAGGCAAACAATGCTTCATTGATTTCGAAGATATTGTAATTCCCTTTGCTTATAAAGTATTCGATGATAATATCGAATTTATTGCTATGCGAAAGGGCAAAACCGGCCTTTTTAAGCATGTCTTCGGTCTCGTCGAGAGAAAGTTCGAGCGAGATAGCAAAAGCAATTGCGGTAGGTTTGCTCGGCTTGTAATTTACATCGCCGCGAATTTTAGAGAACAACTTGCGGTCAATGTTCGCTTTCTTATAGCACTCGGCGTCGGTCATACCTTTCTCATCAATCTTGCGAAGAAGCATCTGCGAAAAACTCTCGTCAATCTGCTTGAGCTTGGTATCAAGATCCTCCTCCGGCATCATTGCTTTGCATTCACACAGATCTGCTTCAAACATACCAATAGATGCCTGCATAGGCATATTCATCCGCACGCTTTCGCGGCGATAATCGGTATGCTCATCCACATAATTATCGTCGATGTATTCGGCAATATCGGAGAACAACTTCTCGCTGATTTTGTATGCCGCCTTATCAAATATGACGATATAGACCTTCATCTCGTTTTCGAGAAGAAAGTCGCTGATGACGTCAATAGCAACCTTTAACGCTTGATCTTTCGGGTATCCGTATACACCCGAAGAGATCAAAGGGAAGGCAACAGTTTCGCAGTTGTACGCTTTTGCCAGAGCCAAAGACTCGCGGTAGCAGGATTCAAGTAACACCTTCTCTCCGTGTTTACCATCCTCATAAATCGGGCCAACCGTATGTATTACATACTTTGCGGGCAGATTGTACCCACCCGTAATCTTTGCCTTACCGGTCTTGCAACCGCCAAGAGTCTTGCATTCAGCAAGCAACTTCGGCCCTGCGGCATAGTGAATCGCACCGTCAACACCGCCACCGCCCAAAAGCGACTCATTGGCAGCATTCACAATGGCATCCACCGTCATTTTAGTTATATCATTTCTTACAATTTCTAATGGCATAAGTTACCCCTTAATTGAAAATAGTCGTCTTAACAAGTCTCATTACAAGGATAATAGTGCAGTGTACGGACGCTGACACCTGCGAGTTTCGCGAACTCGTTGATTTGCATTTTCACTTTTATCACCTCACGAAAAGGAGTATATACTATGACGCAACGTGAGAGTCAAGCATTTTATTTCACAATCTCATACGGCCAGTCGATGATGCCGCCGAATTCTTTAACGTTGGTGTAACCGAGCTTAACCAGTTCCTCGGAGGCGATCTTGCTCCGTCTGCCGCTGCGGCAATAGACGAGAATCAGCGCGTCCTTATCGGGCAATTCCTTTTCGGCGCGAGCGGCGATCTCGTATTCGGGGATGAGGATTGCGTTTTCAATATGTCCCTCTGCAAATTCTTCCGTAGTGCGGGCATCGATGATGACGTAATCCTTTTCGGTGTCCATAATCGTCTTTGCCTCTTGGGGCGTGATTTGCTCATAAGAATTGGCGCCGCTATCGGAGCAAGCGGTCATACCAAAGAGAGAAAGCGAAATACAAAGCATGATAATCAGTCCTTTTAGTTTTTTCATATTATACCACTTCCACCTGACACATTTGCATGGTTTTTAAAGCGGCTTCGTGACTCTCGGGGGTAACACCGGCGCAGCAAGCAGAATCGACTTTCACCTGCGCATCGGGGAAGGTTGCTTTGATGATGAGCGCATTGGAAACCACGCAGATATCGGTGCAAAGACCGATCAGCTCCACGCTTTCAAGCGTTTCCTCATCCCAATGGGGCCAACCGAAGTTAGGCTTATCAATGATTTTCGCGCCCTCGACATAAAGACCATCGGCAATCTCCCAGCCTTTTGTGCCCTTGATACAGTGCGGTACGGGAAGATGCTTGCCCTCTGTTGTATCGAGATAATTTTCAAAATGGGTATCTCTTGTAAAAATAATCTCATCGCCGTTTTGGACATATTCCTGAATTTTCGCCTTGACCTTAGAGACGATGGCCACCGCCTCCATGGTGCCCAGCGCCATATCAATAAAATCGTTTTGCATATCGACTACAATTAATGTCTTTTTCATCGTTGATCCTCCAATGCAAATTTGGTTTAAGGTTATTATACCACACCTTAAGAAATTTTTCCACCTCTTTGCTTGTAATACCATCGGTTTTATGTTACAATAATCGTACGGCGAAAGCCGAATAATTTTTTTGGAGAATGCTGTTTGAAGAAGAACAACACCTTGGAGATTGTAGCATAACCGAGAGGTTTGCTATGATTTTCGCAAAACCTCTCATAGGATTGCTTCGTCACAATAATATTGGAGGATTAAAAAATGGAAAACTTGACGATACGTTTAGAGACAGAGAAAGATTACAGAGCAGTAGAAGAGTTGACCCGCGAAGCCTTTTGGAACGTGTATAAGCCGGGCGCAGACGAACACTATTTCGTGCATCAGATGCGCAATCACCCCGACTTTATTCCGGAACTTGCATTCGTGCTGGAGCTTAACGGCAGAATCATCGGCAACATTATGTACACGAAGGCTTGGCTTAAGGATGAAGACGGAGAGCGCAAGGAGATCCTCTCCTTTGGCCCGCTTTGCGTCGCCCCCGAATACCAAAGAATGAAACTCGGCAAAATGCTGATCGAGCACTCTTTTGACGTGGCACGGGGCATGGGTTACGACGTCAACATCAATTTTGGCAATCCGGGCAACTACGTCAGCCGTGGGTTTGTAAGCTGCAAAAAGAAGAACGTCAGTTTTGTTGCTCCCGGCAACTTCCCGACGGCGCTTCTCGTCTATGAGCTTGTACCAGATGCGCTGGACGGTAAGAAGTGGATGTACATCCCATCTACCGCCGCCGATTGCTGCGAGGACACCGCCGCCGTCGAAGCATTTGATTCGACTTTCCCGCCCAAGGAAAAGAAGTGGATGCCGAGCCAAGAGGAATTCTATATCTATAGTCATTCTTCGGTAGTCCGATAAATGTAAAAAGCCGCTGAGGTGGAAATCCATCTCAGCGGCAATTTTTATGCTTTTGCACCGTTTTGTTCTGCTTGGTTTTGCGCGCCTGCGGATCGAGATTGCCGTAATAAAACTCTTCAATAAATTTAGCCATGTTGTTTACCTCCTTTGCCTACATTGTAGCAAGGGAGATTTTATTTTGCGAATGTGTGAAATCAAAATCGGCACATTCAAAAAATACCACGCACCTGAATTGAGCGGCACGTGGCATTTATTCATTTTCAATCTTTATCCCATCTATTTGCATCGGTCCATCTGAAATTAGGATCTAAATTAGGTGGGTGTTTTGCAAACCATTCTTTTGCGCCTCTCATTTCTAATTCATGGCCTATTTGATCCATTCCGTATGGTCTAGTCCTACTTTTACAAAAAATCAAACGAAGTTTTTCATATGCTTCTTCTAATTCTTCTTTAGAAGCCATTTTTAGCCAATCTGGAAAGGGTATTTTTTTGTTTTTATAAAGCACAACACCCACGCTTGTTCCGATAAGTGATAAAACAACCGTACCACCTATTAAAATATGTTTCTTATTTTTGTGAAACCAGTGTTTTATTTTTTTAAACAACACCTATAATCCCTCCGCTTTTAAATAACATTTTTAATCATTGTTTTGTTGTTTGTTGTATTCATCCACTGTTCTCATGGCAGATTTTGTGCTATTTAATATTTTTTTCTGTACATCTTCTACTCTTACTTTATAAACGGATTCGGCGTATTCGATGATCAAAATGAAAATAAAAGCTGCAAGGGTAAAGGTTTCTTCGGCCATCGATAAAAAACTGTATATTGGTGAAATTGTAATAATACAAAAGAATAATAAATATCCAATTACATCACACCAAAACACTTTTCTCTTATTCTTTTTTATGTCCTTTTCTGTCTTTGAGATTATCCCCTTAAAATGGTCTATTAATTCATTTTCTGATTCCAAAAGATATTTTTTCTCCTCATCAGTTAAACAAGATCCCATCTCTTTAGTTATGAATTGTTTAGAAAGTTCCAAATGTTCCTCGGCAAAATTAAGCGTATTAGTATCGGTTTTGATGAAAAATTTATATGATGAACTTAATGTAAAAAAATAGGAGGCAATTGTTGTTCCCACTAATATTCGTTCCCATGCCGAAAATTCAATATTAAAAATCGAACTTATGCTGTGATATAACAATGAAACGATTAAGAATAATATGTACGCCAGCATTAACGGTTTTTGTGTCTTGTTCATTTTTCTCTCTTTTCAACTTTTTTGTATATTATAGCATTTCTATCAACTAACTACAAGTCCTATACTCTAAGAAAAATGTCGTTTGTTGAAGTTAATCAGTAAGCGGTGTTTTTTAAAATACACTCTATGCCTCATTCAACAAAAATAGAAACAAAAAAATTGTTAGTATGGTGGCATGTTGGATTCGAACCAACCCTCTTCGTGGTATAAGCACGACGTTCCCAGAACCCTTAGCCATACTAACAACAAATTAATATTATCACATTTCTTATTATTTTGCAATAGATAGAAAATACCGCTCAAAGAAAATTGAGCGGTATTTTCTTTAATTATATCGGGGTGCGTTTTTGCATGGTCTAGGAGGGCGCCTGAGTGGTATTCAAGAGGGCGATGGTGATATGCCGGCTCATTATAAGCAATAATGAATGGTACAAAAAAGCCGAGCAGGGGACTGCTCGGCTTTTTTGAAAATGTTGAATTTTGCTTAAATTTCCTTCTCTAATCCCATTTTTTCCACATAGCCCTCGCCGGGTTTTTGATAGAGCCTTACATACTCCACAAAAAACTCTGCAGGCAGGAGTTCGGGGGCGGTCAGTTTGCGTTCACTGGCGCCCCAGCCACCCGGAGTGAAAAGCCAATTATCAAAGATCATATGAAGAGGTCTGATTTTAAAATCCTCCATATCGGTTAGGCCATCATAATTAAAATTCAGATCATATTTCATATAATCTTCGCCGTCAACACTCAATATAAGCTCCGATGGCGTCCACTTGAAGCCGTAGGTATGATAGCCGTCGTTTTCCTCTTCGGGCATTTCATAATTATTTGAAGGCAGGTTTAGATCATGATATCCGCTATGGCGCATATAGCTACCGTCTTCATTGAAAATTTCAGTAAATGTGCCGGCATAGTTTTTATACCACTTATGAATATTGGGTTCCACAAGGGTTTTACTACTGAATACCTCAAAGAAATCGATCTCAACAAGGTATTTCCAGCCCTGGGTTTTGCCTTCGGTTGAGTGGCAGTAGCTGGTGGCCCACCAGGCAGGCCAGGAGCCCTTTTTCATGGGGATTTTGGCTCTCATTTCTGCATAACCGTAAAGCCACCACATGGTGTCGTCGGTGCAAACGCAATCGGGCATGGCGTATTTAATATCCGGATTGGATTTATCGGTATAATTGATTGCCGACATTTTCATAAGACCATCTTCAATCTTCAAGGTCTCGTTTTCGCCCGTTAAAACGCGGGCGCTGGGTGAGCCGCTCATATGGGTGCGCTGGACAAACTTTGTATGGTCAAAGAAATCACCGTCGAATTCATCGCCCCAAACATAGTCGTATTTTTCGCCATCGATGATAACGCTTGAAGAAAAATCCTCTGCCCGCCCTTTAAGGGTTGCCATTTCGGTGATGGAGCGGTCAAGGGTCATAAACCATTTAACCGCTTTTTCTACCATTACATAATGCCCGCCCTCGAAAATCAAATTGCTGCCGTCAACAGAAACCGCAAACTCTGTTTCTGAAAGGGTGGTTTTATATCGATTCGTATCCCCAACGAGGATTTCCTTTTCGCATCTGGCAGCAGCATCGCTCACAACAGGAAGCTCAAGACCGTCGGTCTTTTTGAAAAAATTTCTTAAATATTTGGCGCAGACCAATAATTCCTTATTTCCAAGGGGGTAAACGATTCTATATCCAAAAGGTCTTGGAAATTCCGCATAATTCACTTCAAAACAAGGTTTGTTATAACTTAAGTTCTTTTTCATTGCTTGCCCCTCTATATGTGTTTGAGAGTATTATATCATATTAAAATAAATTTTTCTACCATTTTCTTTCGTTAAGCACTGTTTATCGTATCCATTGAAAACCGAATAATAGTATGATATAATCAGTTCAATACTTTTTGGCGCCATCGCCGGATTATTTTCCCCACTAAACCAACGGTAGGTGTGTTTTTTGCTCCAAAGGCGTTATACTGTAAACGAAAGGAGAGGCCATATGGATCAAATCAAAATCGGAAAATTTATTGCCGCTTGCAGAAAAGAGCAGGGGCTTACCCAACTGCAGCTGGCAGAAAAGCTTGGAATCACCGATAAGGCGGTATCCAAATGGGAGCGGGGCATCGCCATGCCCGATACGTCCATTATGCTGGAATTGTGTGAGTTCCTGCAGATCAATGTAAATGAATTATTAAGTGGGGAGAAAATCAGTATGGAAAACAAAAATCAAAAAAATGAAGAATTGATGCTTGATCTGGCGAAAGAGATCGCTCAAAAGGACAAAACCATCTGGACGACCATGTGGGTCATTATGGCGGTGAGTATGTTAGGGCTTTTTGGAGGCTGCGCCGCCGTATATTTCTTTGTGCCGGAAGGCATCTGGCAGGCGGTATCCGTTATTGGAATCTGCATCCTCTTTTTGGCGCCCTGTTTTTACGCATTGAAGCTGGAGGTCAGTGTGGGTGCCTATAAATGCAAAAACTGCGGTCATGAGATCGTGCCTACCTATACGCAGGCATTAAACGCGATGCACATGGGATTTACTCGATACCTGAAATGCCCCCAATGCGGCAAGCGCACCTGGTGCAAAAAAGTATTAAAAAAATAGATAGAAAATACCGCTCAATTCTCTTTGAGCGGTATTTTCTTTTTATAGATGGAGTATCATTTTGCGTATATCGGGAGCGAGTAAGAATGGCGGTTGGTTCGGACGGGTGTTGCAGGCACGTTATTCCGGCAGGCCGGATTCGCATTTTTTGCGATACTGCATAGGGGTTAGGCCGAATTTTTTGCGAAAGCGCTTAATGAAATAAGCGCAATCGGAAAAGCCGCTATGGAAGCAAGTATGCTGCACGCTATGGCCGGAGCGCAGCAGTTTTTTGGCCTCGGAAAAGCGGCAGGATTCAATATACAGCGATGGAGAGGTTTGAAAATAGGTTGAAAAATAGCGGTTCAAGGTGCTGCAGGAGACATGGGTTGCCCTGCCAAGAGCCGCCACATTAAAAGAAGATTCTTGAAAATGGCGGGAGATATAAAGCAGGATCTCGGTAAATCGAAGGGGCAGGTTTTGCGAGGCATTGGCCTCCTGCTTCCCCGTTAGAATCAGATCGAGAATTGCAAAAAAATGGTGAGCAACGCGGAATTGCAATTCATTTTCAGAATGTTGAAATTGATACAATTCAAAGCAATGTTTGATCAGTTGCTCTTTATCTTCGGCAGATAAAACCAGCAGCGGTCGGTTAGGAAAGCGGGAAAAATGCAGTTTCTCCGACAAAGAAAAATCCTTAAACCAGATGCAAAAATGCTCATGGATACAATCACTATGATAAAGGCAGCGATGCAGCTCATTAGGGGATGTGAGGATCACATCCCCTCTCTTTATGGGAAACACCTGATTTCCCACCCGAAAGGATACATCACCGCTCAAGTTAACATAGATCTCATAGAAATCATGGAGATGATCTGCATCGTGCCAGATATCATTCACGGTGGTAAACTGCTTTTCATAGGTGATTTCCATTGCGATAGGCTCATTTCCGGAGAGAAAGGGCATCGGCTGAGGATTATAAGACATAGGGTTACCTCCATATGAAACAAAAGTCATATTTTCTGAAGTATATGTTATATAAATAGGAAAAACATAGTGCTATAATGGAAGTATAACATGGATAAATATATTTGTAAATAATTAAAAAGGGGGATTTTATGAAAGCATTAGTAAAGACGAAAAAAGGGAAAGGATTTATGGAGATCCAAGATCGTCCGATTCCCCGAATTCGAGACGATGAAGTGCTGATTCGGGTGGCCTACAGCGGCATCTGCGGAACGGATATTCATATTCTTCATGATCAGTTTGCCTATTACCCGCCGGTGATTTTAGGCCACGAGTTTTCCGGAGAAGTGGCAGAGATCGGCCAAGCGGTAACCAACTTTAAAAAAGGCGATCGCGTTGTTGGCGAACCCCATAACCTTGCCTGCGGAAAATGCTATCTTTGCCGCAACGGGCACATTCAAAATTGCATGGATAAACGATCCATCGGTTGGGGAATCGACGGTTCTTTTACCACTTATCTTGCCATGCCCGAAAAGCTTTTGCACAAGATCCCCGCAGAAGTTTCCCTAAAGGCAGCCGCCATGGCGGAGCCTGCGGCAATCGTGGCCCATCAGCTTCTTGAACGGGCACGGATCACACCGGGGGATCGGGTGGTTATTATGGGTGTTGGCCCCATTGCTCTCTTGGCGGCGCAGATGGCGCGGATTGCAGGAGCGGGAAAGATCCTTCTCTGCGGCTGCACCAACGATATCCCCTATCGCCTGAAGATCGCCAAGGAACTGAATTGCTATGATCGATTTATCGATGTTTTGCAGGAGGATGCCGCCTCCATCATTATGGAAGAAACAGAAATCGGCGCCGACATTGTTGTGGAGGCCTCCGGTGCCGGCAGCGCCATCTGCACAGCGATCAAGGTTTTGAAAAAGCGCGGGTTGCTTTGCGCCATTGGCATGACTTCGCGGGAGCAGGTGGAAATCCCTTGGAACGAAGCCATGATGAAGGTATTGGACCTTCAATTCAACATGAGCTCCAGCTACAATGGTTGGAACATTGCCCTTTCCCTGCTCGGCAGCGGCAAGCTGCAGGTGGAGCAGATGATCGGGGTGCGGCCCTTGAATGAATGGCAGGAAGCCTTTGAAGATTTAGAAAAAGGAAAGGCAATGAAATTGCTTCTGACTCCAATGGAAGAATAAAAAGAAAGGAAATTACAACGATGAACATTAGCTTTAAAGACAAGGTTATTGTGATTACCGGAGCATCCGGCGGCATTGGTCAGGGAATGGTGCGGCTCTTTACCGCCGAGGGCGCAAAGGTGGTGCTTTGCGCAAACGTTGGTGCGGAGGAAACTGCAGAAAAATTCCGCGCAGACGGATTGGAAGCCTATGGCTATTCGCTGGATATTACCAATCGGGAGAATGTGCGCAATATAATGGGCGAGATTGCAAAGGCCTTTGGAAAGATCGACATTTTGATTAATAACGCAGGAATCAATGTGGGCCCCGATCAAAGAAAATTTGTTGATGAATTTTCCGATGAATGGTGGGATAAGATCCTCGATGTGGACCTCACCGGCACCTATAACTGCACAAAGGAAGCGGTTCCCTTTATGCCGGAAGGCTCCTCCATTGTGAATATCAGCTCTATTGTTGGCCTTGTTCCCCTGCGCAATCAATGCGCCTTTGCGGCGGCCAAGGCCGGTGTTAATAACTTTACTCAAGCCATCGCCATGGAACTTGCGCCGAAGAAAATTCGCGCCAATGCTATCTGCCCCGGCACCATCGGCATTGCCATTACCAATGAGCTTTGGAAAGATGACAGCGTGATGCAGGGGTTGCTCAGCCATATTCCCATGGGCCGCCAAGGAACCCCCGAAGAGATTGCCAATGCCACCGCCTTTATTGCTTCCGATGCGGCAAGCTATATCACCGGTGCGGTGATTCCTGTTGACGGCGGCTGGACCTGCGGCGGCTATATAAGAAACTTTTAATGAGGGAGGGGCCTATGAATTCATTTGCATCTCAAGTAGCAACAAAAACCATTCCTTGCGGCAATCTCGGTGTTTTCTTTTTAGGGCAAGCCGGTTTTTTATTTAAAACCCCGAAAGGCAAGCTGATTGCCATCGACCCTTATCTTTCCAACTGCTGCGAGCGGTATTTCGGCTTTAAGCGGCTGATGCCCCGTATTTTGGAGCCCGATGAGCTTTCTCTTGAAACCTTGCTGGTTTCTCATGCCCATTATGATCATTTTGATCCTGATAGTGTGCCGATTATTTTATCCGATGAAGAAACCGCGCTGATCGGAGCCAAGGATATAAAGGCAGAATGCGAGCGACTTGGTTTGAGAAAAAATATAACCCTCTTATCCTGCGGAGATTCTGCAGTGCGAGGCGAGCTTAAGGTAACCGGTGTACCCTGTGATCATGGGGAACTTGCGCCGGATGCCCTTGGGCTTCTGCTGGAAATCGGCGGCAAAAAGATCTACTACATGGGCGATACTGCCTATCGCCCCGATTATTTGGAAAATTCGGCGCTCCAAGAGATTGATCTTTTGCTCTTGCCCATCAACGGAAAATTCGGCAACCTGAATGAGCAGGAAGCGGCGCAGGTAATTAAGGCATTAAATCCCAAATTGGCTGTGCCATGCCATTATTGGAATTTTGCGGAGCATGGCGGCAACCCCGGTGCATTCCAAGAAGAAATGGAAAAAATTGCTCCGAACTGCCCCTATTTGCTCATGCGGCAAGGGGAAGGAATTTTGATCTGATGATTTATCAAACGCAATATAAAGATCGAAAAGCCATTGCGATCGAAACCGCCCGTCTGACTCTTTTGATTCTTCCGCAAGATGGGGCAAAGCTGGTGTCCTTAAAAAGGAAAGCAGACGAAAAAGAACTGTTGGTAACAAAATCGGGAGATACCTATAGGGTGCTAACTTATAACGGAAGCTATGTGGAGAGCGAGTGCAGCGGTTTTGATGATATGTTCCCTACCGTGGACCCTGAAACAGTGAATGGGCTTTCCTACCCCGACCATGGGGAATGCTGCAGGCTTCCCTATGATGCAAGGATCGAGGAAGCGCGGCTTCATCTGGTTGCAGATTCCAAATTGTTTCCTATTACTTATGAAAAAACAATTTATGTTGAGGGAGAGGATACCGTCTGCCTGAAATATCGGATCCATAACCGCGCAAATTCTCCCTTTCCCTTCTTATGGGCCGGCCATATTATGCTGGCCGGAGAGGATGGAATGCGCCTGCGCACTCCCTTTCCGAAAGGCACACCCACCGAGATGATGTTTATCGATCCCCATACCGTAAAGGCAGATAACCTGCCTTATGATCGGCTGATCAAGCATGAGGCGGGCAAGGGTGTGGCCTATAAATTTTATTATCTTTCGCCCATGCCCAAGGGGGAATTCAGCCTTTCTTATCCCGATGGGCAGAAGCTTCTTTTCAGATATGATTCGAAGAAATTACCCTATTTAGGGCTTTGGTTTAATAATGGCGCCTTTCAAGGTGGCTATAGCATTACCCCTGAACCCTGCACCGCCCCCTTTGATGCCACAAAGCGCGGCGCGGAGCGGGGATATAAAACGGAGATCCCTGCCAACGAAACCTTTTCGTTTGAGATAAAGATTCAGTTAAAGGAGAATTAATAAATGAATACTATGAAAGCAGTAACTGTATATGGGCCGCGGGATGCCCGCATGGAAAAAGTGGCAAAGCCTGCCGCCGATGGCGATATGGTTATCATCAAGGTATTGCGCACCGGTGTTTGCGCAACAGATCAATCGATCTATACAGGCGAGAGCAGCTTTATTCGCAGCGGCGAGATTACCTATCCTTGCCGATTTGGCCATGAATATGCAGGCGTTGTTGAATCGGTGGGCCCGAATGTAACCAAATTTAAGGTTGGCGATCGGGTATATTCCGATAACTTTGTTTCCTGCGGTGTTTGCGAGGCTTGCTTGAAGGGGGATTATATCTCTTGCAATACCCTTCGGAGTGTGGGCACTGTAAATTGCTGGGACGGTTGCTATGCGGAATATATGCAGATTCCGGAGCGCCATGTTTTCCTGCTGCCCGATGAATTGAGCATGGATGAAGGCGCGCTGATCGAGCCGGCCTCTATCTCTTATGATGCCTTCAAGGGAGTGGAGCTTTCCAAGGAAGATACCGCAGTGGTGATCGGTACCGGCGCCATCGGCATGGTAGCGGTATGGCTTGCTAAATATTATGGAGCAGGCAAGGTGATCCTTGTGGGGCGCTCCCCTTCAAAACTCGAAATCGGAAAAAAGGTTGGAGCAGATATTGTGATCAATGGCCGCGAATGCGATGTGGTAGAGGCCATCAAGGCTGAAACCAATGGCAAGGGGGCTGAGCTTATTATTGAAACCTCCGGCGCCGCCGAGGCATTGCGCCAGAGCCTTTTGGCGGTAAAGCGCTATGGCAGGATCTCTATTGTGAGCTTTTATGAGCGGAATCTGGATGATCTTCCCATTGATCCCATTGTATTGGGTTGCGTTACCGTAAGAGGTGCTGCAGGCAACGCGGGAAATGCTCCTGCTGTTTGCAAGATTATGCAGGAAAACCCTGTAAAGCTCACTCCGATCGTTAGCCACCATGTTCCTTTTGCGGATTGCCTTGATGTTTTTGAAAACGAAGAGAAATACCGCAGCACCAAAATTAAAATCATGATCAAATTTGATGAATAAGGAGAATAGAAAGATGAAAAAATTACCGCCTCTGCAAGTTAAGGTTGAAAAGGTAAAGCCCTTGGTTTTCGGCAAGGAATATGAATCCAGAATGATTTTGGACCATGCGATCACGGGAAGAGACAATGTGATCCAGATGAATCACGGCACTGTGAAGGCAGGGTGCGCTCTTGGCGGTGCCGCCCATGAAGAAGATGAGATCTATTATATCCTTTCCGGCAAGGGTAAGCTGCAGCTGGACGATGAAATTATTGATATCGAAGGGGATCAGGTAATCTTTATTCCCGCAGGCGTTTTTCATGCGCTGGATAATAGCGAATCGAGCGAGGATATGTGCATTCTGACCTTCTGGAGAGATTGGCGCTTTAATGATGCTTATGAAGAGCGGATCAAGCAATGGGGCAAATCCTTCAAGACCATTGACGAAGATTAAAATAAAAGAGAAAATAAGGAGTAAGAATAAAATGAATCTTAATAAATATATCGACCATACCGCTTTAAAGGCCTTTGCGCAGGAGGGGCAGATCGAAGCCCTTTGCGCAGAAGCAAAGAAATATGATTTTGCCTCTGTTTGCATCAATCCCTATAATATTTCCCTTGCCAAAAAGCTGCTGGAGGGCAGCGATGTAATGGTCTGCACTGTTATCGGCTTCCCTCTCGGCGCCAATACAACCGCTGTTAAAGTGGCAGAAACAGAAGATGCTTATCAGATGGGTTGCGATGAATTCGATATGGTGATCAATGTTGCCGCGCTGAAGGATGGCAAATATGATTATGTGCGGGATGAGATCGCCGCAGTTGTGAAAGCGGCCAAGGGCAAAACAGTGAAGGTTATTATCGAAACCCTCTTCCTTACCGAAGAGGAAAAGATCAAGGCAGTGGAGCTTTCAACCGAAGCAGGGGCTCATTTTGTTAAGACCTGCACCGGATTTAACGAGGGCGTTGCAACTGTTGAGGATATTGCACTCATGAGAAAAACTGCCCCTGCAAATGTGAAGGTCAAGGCCTCTGCCGGTATTCGCAACTATGCCGATACCAAGGCTTTAATTGAAGCAGGCGCCGACCGCATCGGAACTTCCGCAGGCGCAAAAATTTTAGAAGAATCATTAGATGCATAAAAAGGAGAAATCGCTATGGGAAAAATAATCGGACCGGGCTCTTTGATCGTTGATGTTACCGGATTTGCTCCCCATCTGCCGGTAGCCGGAGAAACAGTAATGGGCTCAAAAATCCGCTTTGGCCCCGGAGGAAAGGGCTCCAATCAGATGACCGCCGCCCATCGGGCAGGGGCCGAGGCAAAGATCATCGGCTGCCGAGGCGAAGATGTGCTCGGCCAAATCCTTAAAAACCATTATGCCACCGAGGGAATGAGTGAAGAATATGTGGCAATATTGCCTGATGCCGATACCGGAAGCGCCCTGATCGAGATCGATGAAGGGGATGCTCAAAACCGCATCATCGTTATTTTCGCCGCCAATGAAATGGTGAAAGGTGAGGCTGTTTTTGCCGCCGAAAAGGATTTTATCGATTGCGACGCGGTGCTGGCTCAATTTGAGACCACCACCGAGGCTGTTTTGGCATCGAAGGAGCTTGCAAAGAAATATCATAAACCCTTTATCCTCAATCCCGCTCCTTTTGTTGAGGTTCCGGATTCCTTTTTTGACGGGGTGGATTTTGTTACCCCCAATGAAACCGAAGCGGAATTTTATACCGGTGTGAAGGTAGATACCATTGAAGATTGCCGCAAGGCTGCCGAGAAATTCTTTGCGTTGGGGGTTAAAAACGTTGTGATCACCCTTGGGGTGCGGGGCGTTTTCTTCACCAATGGAAAAGAGGAGATCTTTGTACCGGCCCTGAGGGTAAAGGCTATTGAAACCACCGGTGCAGGCGATGCATTCAATGGCGGCTTTGCCACTGCAATCGCAGAAGGCCATCCCATTGAAACCGCTCTTAAATTTGCCACCTGCACCGCCGCTATCTCTGTTACCCGCCTTGGCTCCTCCCCTTCTATGCCTTATCGGGAAGAGATTCTTGAACTTTTGGAAAAAGAATTTGATATAAAGCTTTAAGCAGGAGTGCAGTTATGGATTTTTTAGCAAGCTTTCTTGCGGTATCGGAGAAGGTCGGTCTCCTTTTTCTGCTGATCTTTCTTGGCTTTATCTGCCAGCGAATTAAGATGCTGACCGAAGAGGCCAATAAATGCATGAGCGATATTGTGATGTATTTTGTAACGCCTTGCGTGATCATCGATGCCTTTAGCGGATCCCTTTATTCCAAGGCAGAGATCTTGAGCGTATTGAAAAATATCGGGATGGTGGCGCTGATCGCATCGGTTGCTCATATTGCAATGATTCTGGCGGTGCAGTTTATCTTCCGCTTTTCCGATGAGGGGCGCTGCCGCCTGATGCGGTTTGCCGCTGTTTTTTCCAATGCCGGCTTTATTGCCCTTCCCTTGGCTCAAGTTCTGATCGATGGCCCTGCCGGCCATGAGGGCGCTTTATATGCGGCGGTCTATCTTGCGGTCTTTAATATCGCATTATGGACATGGGGCCTCATTAATATGAGCGGTGATAAAAAGAGGATGAATTTTAAAAAGATCCTTTTCAATCCCGGCATTATCGGTGTGGCGATCGGAATGATTCTTTTCACCGCCCCCCTTTATTCGGAGGGGGTTCGGTTGCCGGGAATGGTTGCGGATGCTGTTTCGGCCGTGGGCGCCTTGAATTTGCCTTTGCCGATGCTGATGATCGGCTTCTATCTGGGCAAGGCCGACCTTTTGGCCGCCTTTAAGGATAAATGGTCCTATCTCTGCATCGCTCTGCGCCTGCTGGTTTTTCCGCTGATCACCCTTGGGTTCCTTTGGATTTTGGGAGTGCGCGGAAATGTGCTCACTGTTTCGGTAATCGGTGCCAGCGCCCCCGTGGGCGCCACTACTACCATCTTTTCGGCAAAGTTTGGCCGCGATACGGAGCTATCTGTGCGCCTTGTATCCCTATCCACCATTCTTTCCATGATCACCATGCCTCTCATTATTGGCCTTACGCAAATGATCGCATAAATAGAGAAGCCTCCAAGGAAATAGCGTTATGTTGTTAGCGAAGTTTTTGTTTTAGTATATACTGTTCGATTAGAACCAGCATCACATTTGTATGTACAAATGCATTTGGGCAGAAGCCCAAACCCACAGAGCAACAGAAAAGAGAAGATTCGCTTATCACGAGTCTTCTCTTTCTTTTTTGTCTGTATAGTGATATGCTGACTAAAGTCAGCGTGATATTTTTGCTTTGCAAAAGTGATATTAAACCTATCGGTTTAGTGATATTCTATTCGCTTATAACTTGGCGTATCCAAATAACACTCGGCTGAAATCCGAATATCACTGCGAAGCAATATCACTCGCCGCAAGGCGAATAGAGTTGCAGAAATGTTCGTTAAGAACATTTCTGCATTCCTTGGAGGCTTTTTTGCGCAAAAGGGCATAGAAGATCGGTTGAAAAGAGCGCAAAAATATGGTATACTAATATTAATGAATTTTCTCTCCCGCGGAGCAGATGAAAGGAGGCGCAGAACGATGGAGAAAAAGACCTATATTGCCATTGATTTAAAATCGTTCTATGCCTCTGTGGAGTGCGTAGCGCGGGGGCTGGATCCGCTGACCACCAATTTATTGGTGGCCGATGTTTCTAAAACAGAGAAGACGATCTGCCTTGCGGTAACCCCCAGCCTGAAGGCCCATGGAGTGCCCGGTCGGGCGCGGCTTTTTGAAGCCATTCAGTTGGTGGAGCAGGCCAATGCCCAAAGAAAAGCGCGGCTGCGAGGCCAGAAGTTCCGCGGCACTTCCTGCAACGCTATTGAGCTGGAAAAGGATCCCTATCTGGCTATTGATTATATTGCGGCCCCGCCGCGCATGGCTCTTTATCGGGAATGCAGCACCAAAATTGTGGCCACCTATCTTAAATATGTATCAATGGAAGATATTTATCCCTATAGCATCGATGAGGTTTTCATTGATGCCACCAGTTATTTGAAAACCTATCAAATCTCGGCCCATGATTTTGCCACCATGCTGATCAAAGATGTATTAAATCGCTATGGCATTACCGCAACCGCAGGGATCGCGGAAAATATGTATCTTTGCAAGGTGGCGCTGGATATTACCGCCAAGCATATCCCCCCCGATCAAGATGGAGTGCGGATCGCGGAGTTGGATATGATGACCTATCGGCGCACCCTTTGGACCCATCGGGAACTGACCGATTTTTGGATGGTAGGCGCCGCCACTGCCAAGCGGCTGAATCGGTTGGGGCTCTTTACCATGGGAGATGTTGCCCGTTGCTCCCTTGATTTTGAAGATGTGCTCTATCGGGAATTTGGCAAAAACGCTGTTTACCTGATCGATCAGGCATGGGGGCGCGAGCCGGTAGATATTCCCACCATTAAAGCCTATAAACCGGAATTTACAAGCACCAGCGCAGGGCAGGTTCTCTCCCGCCCCTATACCTTTGAGGAAACCCGCATCATCATTCAGGAGATGGTTGATAAGCTGATGCTGGAGCTTGTTGAAAAGGAGCTTACAACCGATCAAATTGTGCTGATGGTTGGCTACGATATCGAAAATCTGACCGATGCCCGAAGAAGGGCGGCTTATCATGGCGAAATCACCATCGACCGCTATGGGCGCCAAGTGCCAAAGCATGCCCGCGGCACCGCCAACATGGGAAAGCATACTTCTTCCACAAAGCTTGTTTTGGAAAAAACTCTCGCGCTTTTTGAGCGTATTGTGGATCCCGCCCTGCTAACGCGGCGGCTCACCATTTCGGCCAATCATCTGCTGCCGGAGGGCGAGGTTCGGGCAGAGGAATATGCCGAGCAGCTCTCTTTCTTTGATGATCCTGCCGATATTGCTAAAAGGGAGCGGGAGGAAGAGCGGGAAAAGAAGATGCAAAAGGCGGTCATAAAAATCAAAAATCGCTTTGGTGCCAATGCTATTTTAAAGGGAACCAGCTATCAAGAAAGCGCCACCGCCAAAGAGCGCAACGAAAGCATTGGCGGCCATAAAGCTTAGGGTAGAGCGAATAATCCGAACCCGCCTCAAAACGGTTTATTTCGGCGCTTTTTACCCAATCCGTTCTTGTAAGGCGACAGCCTTACCGCGCTCGTATTGAATAAAAATCACTCAAAATATCCTCTCTTTGAGGTCAAAGATTTTAAAAAGAGCGGATTTTTATTCAGACAAGGCAGAAAACGCAGTTAATCCTAACGGATTAACGAGTATTTTAACAAGGTATGAGTGAAAATCCGCCTTTTTAAAACGGAGTTCGGATTATTTGCTCTACCCTAGAAACCTTTTGCCCCAAAAGGAGGAAAAATGAGCAAAGAATTTCCTTATGAAGATATTATTGATCTTCCGCCCTATATCTCCAAAAAGCATCCCCAGCCCACCATGATGGAGCGGGCGGCGCGGTTTGCGCCTTTTGCGGCCATCACCGGCTATGAAGAGATGGTTTTGGAAGAGGCGCGGGTTACCGAGGAGCGAATGGATCTGGACGAAGACACCTTGGCAACCCTCAACGAGAGATTAAATTGGATCAAGCGCATTCTTTCAGAAGAGCCGAAGGTGCGCATCACATATTTCCAACCGGACGCAAAAAAAGCCGGCGGCTCTTATCTTTCTGCCGAAGGCATCGTTAAGCAAATTCATGAATTTGAGCATCTTCTTATTCTGACCGACGGAAGAAAGATCCCCATCGATGAAATTTCCAATATTGAGGGGGAAATATTTGACCATTTATGATTGCACCAAAGGAAAAATAGGTGTATAATAGGAATAATCTATTGGGAAAGGATCTTTCAGCAATGAAAAAATCAGCAACTTGCGCGCTTTTGATTCTCGGCGTTGCAATCATTCTCGGAATCGGCATCTGGCTGACCACTTTCTCGGCCTCCCCTGCCAAAACCCTTATGAGAAAGCACCCTTATGAATTTTCCGAACTAAAAGAATGGGGCAAGGAAAAGCGGGACCGCTATACCAAAGACGGCGGATGCGTCTTTATCAGCTATCCCAAAACCAATAATAAAGAAACCATGAAGGTGATCGAAGGCTTTTCAGCGGAAGCAAAGGCCCGCTTCAAGGATTTTTCCGCTACCGAAGGGGAAGGCATTCCCCGCCTTGCCATTGATTATACCGCCGAAAAGAAAGATGGTTATTCCGCCCTTACTCTGACCGCCGCTATCGGCCGCTATACCAAAGAGGGAGAAGGGAAAGATACTATTTTATCTGCCAAAACCCTTTATATTGGCGAAAAAAATGCCATTTTGGATCTTGAAGGATTGCTCGGCGCCGAAAACCATGAAAAATTGGGAATCCTTTTGGAGCGGCGGCGCTTATCGGAAGAGGATCTGGAAGGCTTTACCTATTCCAAGGAGCAGGTTACCATGCAATGGGCCGACGAAGAAGCCATCTTCACCATGGAAGAAATCGAGCGGGCAGGAAAAATCGATCCTGCCAAACCCATGATCGCCCTTACCTTTGATGATGGCCCCGGTCGGCTTACCAAGGATTTTGCCGATCTGCTGACAAAATATAATGGTCATGGCACCTTCTTTATGCTGGGAACCAATGTTGTTAATTTCGAAGAAAATGTGAAATACGCTTATGAGCAGGGGCATGAAATTGCCAGCCATACCATGCGGCATAAAAACCTTAATGTGATCTCTTCCTCTGATGTGGAAAAAGAGATCAGCGATGCCGATGCGGCCATCGAGAAGGTTACCGGCCAAAAACCAAAGCTTGTGCGCGCCCCTTATGGCAATGCCAATTCCACTGTGCGCTCCATTATTAATCGACCGGTGATCCATTGGAGCCTCGATACAGAGGATTGGCGCAGCAGAAATGCAGCAGCTGTGAAGAACGCTATTTTGGAAAATGTATCCGATGGCGCAATCATCTTGATGCATGAAATCTATCAATCTACTTATGATGGCTTGGAACTGGCCATTGAAGAACTGGTGAATCAAGGCTACCAACTCGTTACAGTGAGTGAACTGATGGAATTCCGCTGCGAGGAAGCAGGAATTGAAACCTACCATTCCTTCCCGCCCCAAAATTAAATCAAAGGGGCTGTAAAAATAGTCCGAACCGCAAAGGGCAGGAGATTACAAGGTCTTTTTACAAAGAAACTGTAGAAAACCAAGAATAATGATAGAAAATATCGAATTTTCGATATTTTCTCCCATTTGAATGCCCTTTGCTACC
>JAZPYP010000078.1:0-21234 GCA_045544255.1 Eubacteriales bacterium
AAGACGATACAGCTTTGCAACTCCTTGGCTCACAGAACGACATGGCTACGATCCGACTTGTATCATTATAGAATTACAATATAATCATGCTTTGAGGAGTTTTGAAATGGACCAAAAGAAGCGTAATATTACCGGCGCCTATCCGGGAGCGAATGGCGCGCCGCAACCAAAAAAGAATAGAAACCCTGCCGGCTCTTATCCCGGCAAAAAGGCAGCTTCGAAAAAAGAAGCGCCGCAGATGGAGCGCCCTCAAACCGAGCGCCCCGCGGCCGAGCAGCAAAAGCCGAGAGCAAAGCGCTTCAAGGCGGCAATGCTCTTTTCCAAAGAGATTCTTTTGCAATATCGCAAGACCTTGATCTATTATTCCTGCATTCTTGTGGCCAGCGTTTTATTGGCTTCTTGGCTATGCGGAGTGGGCAATGAGGTTTTGGCGCTGATCCGCCCCGATAAAGAGGTTACCGTTACCATCGAAGAGGGCAGCTCTCTTCGCCGGATCGCAAAGGCGATGAAGGAAGCCGGCCTGATCGAGCATCCAAAGGTCTTTGAGCTTTATTGCACCTTAAAAAAATATAAGACCTTTGAAAGCGGCGAATTCACCATTAATTGCAATGATGATTATAACCATATGATCTATGCCCTGCGGGCCTCCTCGGAGGATAAAAAAACCCTTTCCTTTACCTTTAAAGCGGGGCAGACTCAAGAGGATCTGGTGAAGCTGCTTTGCGATGAGATGGATTGCTTTGAGCGGGAAGAGCTGGAAAAGGTGCTTCAAACCTATGATTTTTCCGAGTATTCCTTCTTGAAGAAATTGCCGGAGCGCAATTATCGCTTGGAGGGCTATCTCTACCCCGGTGAGTATGAATTGATCGAAGGGGAATCGGCCCTTGCAGTTGTGGAGCGGATGCTGGATCGCTTCGAAGAGCAGGTTTTGAATGAGGAAAACCAAAAGCTGATCAAAAAATCCAAATATTCTTTGGATGAATTGATTACCCTTGCTTCTGTGCTCCAGATGGAGGGCGGCGATGATCTTCCCAAGGGCGCAGCCGTTTATTTCAATCGTTTGAAGAGCGATTTTCCTTATCTGCAATCCCAAGCTACCATTGCTTATATCCTTCCTGCAGAACATGGCGAGATTACTGCCGCGGATCTCAAGGCGGAGGATCCCTATAATACCTATCGCAATCAGGGCTTGCCCCAAGGGCCTATTGCCAATCCCGGCAAGGAAGCGATCGCGGCGGTGCTTTCTCCCGCAGAAACCGAAGCGGAATTTTTTGTAACAAGCGAAAAGGGCAAGATGCTTTTTGCAGAAAGCCTTTCGGAGCATAAGAGCAATTTAAGAAAGGTAGATGCCCCTCGCGGCACCGAAACGATTTCATGACCATGGAGCTTTTGGCCCCCGCGGGCAATCTTGAAAAACTGAAATATGCCGTCTGGTATGGCGCCGATGCGGTTTATTGCGCCTATCGCGCCTTCTCCCTGAGGGCCGCCGGCGGCAATTTCGATGAAGCCCAGCTTCAAGAAGCCATCGCCTTTTGCAAGGCCCATGGCAAGAAGCTTTATCTTGCAGTGAATATTTATCCCACCGAGGAAGACCTTGCCGCCCTGCCTGCCTTTTTGGAATGGGTGGAGCAGCTGAAGCCCGATGGAATGATCATTGCCGATCTTGGCATTTTGCGATTGGCAAAGCGGTATGCACCAAGCGTGCCGATCCATATTTCCACCCAAGCCAATATTATCAACTATGAGGCGGCCATGGCCTATCATGAGCTGGGCGCCTCCCGCTTGGTTTTGGCAAGGGAGACCACTTTAGAGCAGATCCGCGCCATCGGGCAAAAGATCCCCTCCTCTTTGGAGCTGGAATGCTTTGTGCATGGCGCTATGTGCATCTCCTATTCCGGCAGATGCCTTCTTTCTGCGGCCATGACCGGCCGCTCCGCCAATCGGGGGGCCTGCGCCCACCCTTGCCGATGGAGCTATTCCTTAATGGAAGAGCAGCGCCCCGGCGAATATTTCCCCATTGAAGAAGATGAGCGGGGCACTTATCTGATGAATTCCAAGGATCTTTGCCTGATGCCTTATTTGAAGGAACTTTCGGAGGCGGGGGTGAAATCCCTCAAGATCGAGGGGCGAATGAAGAGCTTTTATTATGCCGCCTGCACCACCCGCGCCTATCGCTTGGCGCTGGATGATCTTGCGGCAGGCAAACCCTTTGATCCCGCCCTTTTGGAAGAGCTGAAGGCGGTTTCCCATCGGGATTATACCACCGGATTTTTCTTTGGTGCGCCGGAAGAAGCGGCGCTGAATCCCTTTGATAGCGGCTATCGCAGAAGCACCGATGTTGTGGCGGTGGCCGATGATCAGCAAGGCTGGCTGATTCAAAAAAATAAGTTTATTGCCGGCGAGCCCCTTTGGGTGCTCTCTCCGGGGCGCGCTCCCGAGCCGATCACCTTTTCCGCCATGAAGGATGAGGCGGGCAATCCGATCGATGCGGCGCCCCATGCGCAGATGCGGGTGCAGATCGAGCAAACCCTTCCTGCTCATAGCATTATTCGGCGGGAGCATGAAGAATAAGTAAAATCCGCTCTTTAAAATCAGGTTCGGATTATTCCTGAAATTTTGGCAAAAAAGAAAGGTAGTTTAAAGAAAAAATGAGCCGAGTTATCATTCCAGAGGGCTATCGCCCTGCATTATCCCTTTATGATACCCAAAAAGCCATCGGCCTGATCAAGCGGCTTTTTGAAGATATGCTTTGCGGAGTGCTGAATCTTCGCCGCGTTTCTTCGCCCCTTTTTGTGGAAACCGCTTCCGGCTTGAATGATGATCTGAATGGTGTGGAGCGGCCTGTTCGCTTTGAAATGCGCGATACCGGTACTTATGCGGATGTGGTGCATTCTTTGGCAAAATGGAAGCGCCTTGCCCTGAAGGAATATGGCTTTTCGGAAGAGAGCGGCCTTTATGCCGATATGAACGCGATCCGCCGCGATGAGGAGCTTGATAATCTTCATTCCATCTATGTGGACCAATGGGATTGGGAAAAGATCATCCGCAAGGAGGACCGCACCGAGGCTTATCTGAAAAGCGTTGTGGAGCGGATCGTTGGTGCGATCTGCGGCACCGATCAAACCTTAAGGGTCATGTTCCCCCAGCTTAATATTCGCCCTGCTATTAAGCGGGAGATTACTTATATTACAACGCAGGAGTTGGAGGATCGCTACCCTGATCTTACCGCCAAGGAGCGGGAGAATGCCATTGTGAAAGAATGCAAAACGGTCTTTTTAATGAAGATCGGCGGCGCCTTGAAATCCGGCAAGCCCCATGATGGCCGCGCTCCAGACTATGATGATTGGCAACTCAATGGGGATATTCTCTTTTGGAATGAAACCCTGCAGCAGGCCTTTGAGATCTCTTCCATGGGTATCCGAGTGAGCCCCGAAAGCCTTGCAAAGCAGCTCAAGATCGCCGGTTGCGAGGATCGGGCGGCCCTTCCCTTCCATAGCGCCCTTTTGAAAGGGGAACTCCCCTATACGATCGGTGGCGGCATCGGCCAAAGCCGCCTTTGCATGCTTCTTTTGGGAAGCGCTCATATTGGCGAGGTGCAATCTTCCATTTGGGATGAGGCAACCCGCAAACTCTGCAAAGAAGCAGGGATCCCCATTCTTTAAGAGGAGGAAAAGAAAAAATGAAAATGAAAAAAATAGTTTCTGCCCTTTTGGTTTTGGCGCTTTTTGGCGCAATGCTTCTTTCCCTTTCCGGCTGCGGCGGGAATGCGCCGCTGGCGGGTGCTTGGGAAGCAACCATTGATATGACTGAGTTTATCAATGGTCAGCTTGGGGATGAAGAGATGGAAAAATATATCAAGATCGAGGATTTTTCTTTGAACTACCGCATGACCTTTAAGGAAGACGGTACTTACGAGGCGGCAGTGGATGAGGAAAGCGCGAAAAAGATGTATGCCAAGGCAAAGGAAGCCTTTAAGAGCGGCGCCACCGCATATCTTCAGGCTATGATCGATTCCGCCGGCGGCGGATATACGGTCGATGACCTTCTCTCCCTCTCCGGTACTACTCTCGATGCTATGGTCGATCAGGCCTTCAGCGAGGAAAATCTGAATACCATGATGGAATCCCTGACCAATAAAGGAAATTATGAGGCAGAGGAAGGAAAGCTTTATCTTTCCAAGAGCGAGGATTATGCAGTTGATAAAGAAGTTTATGAGCTTTTTGAAATCAGCGGAAATAAACTCACTATAGAAAAAGGCACTGCCGAGGATGTGGAGCTGGATGGATTTTCCATCTATCCCATGGAATTTGAAAAGGTTCAATAATAAAAAATGTTCCCGAAAGCAAACGCTTTCGGGAACATTTTTGGTTTATTTGGATTTTTTGAAAAATCGGCGGATATAAAGAACCAAAAGAGCGCCGAGCAGGGGGAAGATCGCAATGATCAGCATGGCATATTTCAGGCCGATCTCGTCGGGAGTTGCCGCTCCGGCGGCGCAGATCTTTTGCGCAAAATCGCTGGCTGCGATGCGGTCGATCAAAATGCCGGTAAGCTGGGGGGCGATTGAGGCGCCCATATCTCCGCTGGCGGCCATCAGAGCAAAGGCCGCAACCCCTACCGAAGGAATTTTTTCTTCCATCAGGATCAGGGTGCCGGGCCAGAGCATAGAAGTGAAGATCCCGACCAAAATGCAGGCGATAAAGGAGAGGATCATGCTGCTTGAAAGGCCGATGATGATATAGCAGGCGGCCGCGCCGACCATGCCTGCCAGCAAAACTTTGGTAATATCAGGGGTATATTTTGCGTAAACATTGCGGGTGAGGGCAAGGAGCAGGGCAAAACCCGCAAGGCCAAAAATATCGCCGGCCGCTTTGGGAAGCTGCAGCGCATTTTCCATAAAGCCGGAAATCCAGTTGGTCATGGTATTTTCGGCGGCGCTGCCCAAAAAGATGCAAACAACGCAAAGGGCAAGGCCGATGCCTTGCTTTCCCTTTCCTTTTTCCACCGCGTCTGCTTTCATTTCGGGGAAGGGGGAGAGATGGAAAAGAAGGGAGGCGATCAAAGGCAGAAGGGCAAAGAAGATGGCAAGATAGAGCCAATTTTCAGTGCCGAAAAGCCAGAAATAAAGGGAAGCCACCGCCACAGTGCTCACAACGCCCCAGCCATAAAGGGAATGCAGGGTGCTCATATCCTTTTCGGGGGTATCGGAGGGAATCGCCGCCACCACAGGGCTGAGCAAAACCTCGCTGAGCCCTGCCGCCAAGGAAAAGATAATGGTGCCAATCACCAAGCCCCAAAAGGCATATTGAGGAAAAAGCGCAGGCACAATGGCATAAACCAAAAGCCCGAGAGTGGTAAAAAGGGGCATCACCCGCACCGTTTTTTGCATATTAAAAAAGCGAGAGAAGAAGGTAAAGATCAGATCAATGGTCATTTGGGTAACAAAGTTGACCAAAACCAAAGTGCCGAGCAGGGTATAAGAAATCTTATAAAGCTCATGAAAAGTGGTAAAAAGCATTGCCGGCAAAACAAAGACAGATGCCATTGCCAGATAAGAAAAATAGCAGGCAAAGCGGGTGCGTTTAAAGTTGGGCGCGTTCATATAAAAATCCCCCTTTGAATTTTTTAAATCAGTATATCATAGGAATAAAAAAGGGGCAATATCTATTTTAAATATTTTCTCAATAAAAAAGCCCTTTCTTGCAATAGGGGAAGAAAGGTGATATAATTGCAAAAAAAGGAGCGTGATAAAATGGATTTTTCCAACCTTGCCAAAACGCGGCAATCCTGCCGCAAATATGATAAAGAGCGCGCGGTGGAGCCCCAAAAGATCGAAGCGATCCTTGCCTCGGCCCGCCTTGCGCCTTCGGCCTGCAACGGGCAGCCTTATAAAATGACCTTATGCAAGGGAGAGGCCGCAAGAGCAGTTGCAAAGGCAACCCAAGGCATGGGCATGAATGCTTTTACCAATGATGCGCCCTTGATGCTGGTGATCTCCGAGGAGCCCTATTGCCGCTCGGCGGCAGTGGGCGCCAAGCTGAAAAAGAATGATTATCGCTCCATTGATATTGGAATTTTGGCGGCCTATATTACTGCCGAAGCCGCCGATCAAGGCCTTGGAAGCTGCATTCTCGGTTGGCTGGATGATGAAAAGCTGCGCAAGATCTGCGGCGTTGATGGGGCAGTGCGCTTGGTGATTTCTTTGGGCTATGCCAAGGAAGGGGATCCCATTCGCCCTAAAAAGAGAAAAAATATGGAAGAACTGTTGGAGGTAATCGAATGAAAGTATTAATGCTCAACGGTAGCCCGCGAAAAGGCGGGAATACCGAGATCGCTCTTGGGGAGCTTTCCAAAACCTTGGAGAAAAACGGAATTGAAACAGAAGTGGTGCGCGTGGGGCATCTTACCATTTCCGGATGCAAGGCCTGCGGCTTCTGCCTCAAGGGCGGCAAATGCGCCATTGATGATATTATCAACCAAGAGATCGCTCAAAAATTTGAGGAGTGCGATGGTTTGGTGGTGGCAAGCCCTGTTTACTATGCCAATGCCAACGGCACTCTTGTTTCCCTCTTGGATCGCTTATTCTATAGCACCCCTTTTGATAAGACCATGAAGGTGGGGGCTTCGGTGGTAGTGGCCCGCAGAGGCGGCTGCTCTGCCACCTTCGATCAGCTTAATAAATATTTCACCTATGCGGGAATGCCTCTTGCTTCCAGCCAATATTGGAATAGTGTTCATGGCCGCAAGGTGGGCGAAGCGGTAGAGGATCTGGAAGGGCTGCAGATCATGCGTACCCTCGGAGAGAATATGAGCTTCCTTTTAAAATCCATCGCCCTTGGCAAAGAGGCCTTCGGCATTCCCCAAAAAGAAAAATGGCAGATGACCAATTTTATTCGGTAATGCCATGCGGGAAGAAATATTTTCTTTTATAAAAGAATTTTATGGAGTGGAGCCGGATTATCCCTTTGCCTCTTCGCCGGATGCGGCGGTGCTTCGCCATCCATCGGGGAAATGGTTTGGCATCATGATGCAGGTTCCCAAGAATAAATTGGGGCTTTTGGGAGAAGAGCCGGTCGATATTATCAATCTGAAGCGGGATCCCATGCAGGGCCTTGCCGATGGGGAGCGGATCTTTCCCGCCTATCATATGAATAAGGAGCATTGGATCAGTGTATTGCTGAATGGCTCTGTGCCCTTTGAGGAACTGAAAGCCCTTATCGTTATGAGCTATGATCGAATCAAATAATTGCTGGGGGCTGTAAAAAATTCGAATGAATTTTTTACAGCCCCAATTTTTATGCAAAATAATTTTGGGTGGCAAGGGCAACCAAATAAGTGAGCAAACCGGCAACAGTGGGAGAGCTGACCCATGCAATCGCAATATTTTTAAATACGCCGAAATGCACATTTCTAACGCCCTTCACAAGCCCTGCGCCCATTACAGCGCCAACCACAGCCTGAGAAGTGGAAACCGGAATTCCCATCCATTCGCCCATGATAATAATGGTGAGGGACATGGCGATAATAACCACAAATCCTTCTACCTGACTGATCTCGGCAATACTTCCGCCAACAGTCATCATCACCCGCTTGGAAAAGGTGAGCACCCCGATCGCAATGGCGATACCACCCACCAATGCAGTTATTCTTGCATCTGTCAAAAGATTGGCGGCAACGCCGGTTTTTTCGAAATAGGGATCGAAATAAAGAGCCGTTACATTGGCGGAGCTATTCTGGCCGATGCTATAGGAAGCAAAGGCGCCGGCCACCAGATAGCCAATCTTGATGATGATATCATAAGAATGCAAGGTGGTGATCCATTTCTCAAAAAATCGATCCACAATGAAAACCAAAATAAAAGAGATGATCGCCGCGCCCAAGGGATTCAGGAGCCAAGTGGAGGCAAATTTCCCAAGTTGGGGAAGATTGACCGCCAAGACTTCCGGATCACTGTAATCCGCATGGAAGAGGCCCCAGCCTATGATCGCTCCCGTTATGGATTGGTTGGCGGAAACGGGAAACTTTAAGTAGCTCATGATAAATACGGTAAGCCCCGCGCAGGCAAAGATGATGAAGGCCTTCAGAGCCGCCTTCAATCGCAGGGCATCCGCTTGGCCTGCCTCAACGGCTGCCTCAACCTCCGCTTGAGAGGCAGTTACCTTGTTGCTTTCGGAAAGATCAGCGATCTTATCAATATAATTATGACCGCCGACAAAAGCTCCGACAATCACCAAAACCGCGATGATGATAATGGCGGTGCGATACTTGACAACGCGCGTCGCAACCGCAGTACCAAAGGCATTGGCGGCATCGTTGGTCCCCAGAGACCAACCCATAAAGACACCGGCCGCTAACAATAAATATATCATCGCTTATGCCTTTCTTGTAATCAACATGATCTGGATCTTATCGGCAATATTCTCGATAATATCGGAAAGGTCGCAAAGGGTTTCAATAAAATAGGCCAACTGCTGCTGATGAGCAAGATCTAAATCGGTTCTGGAATAGGCATCCTCGAAAAGCTTCAGTTCGATCTTATCCACCTTGGTCTCAAGATCCCGAATTTCATAGAGAATGCTATGATCCTTCAAAAGCTCATTGAATTTTGCAAAAAGCTTCTGCACACTCTTTTGCAAAAGTTCAAACTGCTCATGGGTGAAGGAAAGGATTTTTTTAATATCCTCTTTATAGTCGGTAGGGAAGCGGAAATTCTGCATGACCATCATCATGGCCAGATGCTCGCATTTATTGGCGACACTATCGCAGCTTGTGCCGATTGTGATCAGATCCTGCCGCGTAGCGGGAAGGAGGGAAGGAGTTTGGCCGAGGGATTCGATCATTTGAGAAAGAGAGCGATCGGCAGCGGCCTCCATCTGCACAACGCCGCTTTCCAAGGCGCGCAAGGTTTCGGGCACCGCTTCGGGAGTGCCTGCGGCCCGCATAAAATTCTCAAAATTGATCAGGCAGCCTTCCACATCTTTAAGCTGCTCCATGATCAGAGTGGTTACGTTGCTTCTCTTGAACATATCTTTTCTCCTTTGTTTTTTAAAAATAGGGGAATCTACTGTTAGTATATATATTCAAAAATTTTTTGTCAATCATTCTTTTAAAAATAAAATGCGAAACTTTTTCGCATTGCACGAAACTTTTTCGAAACACAGGGGACGGAGGTGTGTGTAAAAATAACACACCTCCGTCTCCTGTGTTCTTTTATTTCATTAAAAATACACCATATCCGCCCGGTGCTACCCTTCCATCCTCGCACCCTTCGCCGAGGAGCATCTCCCCTTCGGCGCTCATGGGGCGCTTGCCGAAATTCATGCAAACGCGGATCTTTCCGCCCCGCTCAAAAGAAAGGTGGCGATTTTTGAAGGAGATAAATTCCATCCCGCCCCCAAAGGCCGCGCGATATTCTTTGCGAATGGCGCCAAGCTTTTTATAATAATTCAGCAGCTCACCATCGCCCCCGCCCCAAGGAAAGGTGCCGCGGCAATAGGGATCGCCATAGCCCTCCATGCCCCGCTCATCGCCATAAAAGATGCAGGGGATCCCCGGCAAGGTGAATTGCAGAAGGGCTGCTTTGCGAAGGAGACGGGTTGCCCTTACCCGCTGCTCGGGGGAAAGATAATTATCCGCCTGAAATTCCCGCGGGGGAATAAAAGGCGCTCCAAGGCGGTTTAGAATCCGCGGAATATCATGGGTTGATAAAATATTCATCAAGGTGCGAATGGCGGGGGCAGGATAGCCCTCTAAAAGCTCCATGATCTTATTATAAAATGCGGCGGTATCTCCGCTTTTCAGCAGCGCCACAATAGCATCCAGCCATGGGTAATTCATCACTGTATCGCATTGGCGGCCAAGAAGGAATTTGCGGCGCTTGCCATAGCTGACCTTCTCCACCGCATTTTCCCAGACCTCGCCGATAATAATGCTATTGGGATTTTCTTTCTTTACCCTTTTGCGAAAGGCCTCTAAAAATTCATCGGGCAACTCATCGGCCACATCCAACCGCCAACCATAAGCGCCTCTCTCCATCCAAAGGGCGGCAATTCCTCGCTCACCGGTAATATAGCGCATAAAATCAGGGGCCGTTTCGTCTACACACGGCAGAGCAGGGAACCCCCACCAGCAATCATATTGATCGGGGAATTTTTCGAATTTATACCAATGGGCATAGGGGCTCTTTTCGCTCTGATAAGCCCCAAGCTCCGGATAAAGCCCCTCTTTATTAAAATAGCGGCTATTGGCGCCGGTATGGGAAAAAACGCCATCAAGCACAATGCGGATCCCCAGCTTTTTCGCTGCCGCGCAAAGGCGGCGAAAATCGGCATTTTCCCCAAGAAGAGGATCGATCTGCTCATAATCGGCGGTGCTATAGCGATGGTTTTCGCCGCTTTCAAAGATAGGATTGAGATAAATCAGATCCACACCCAATTCTGCAAGATAAGGAAGCTTTTCTTCAATCCCCAAAAGATTGCCCCCAAAGAAATCATTCCCCTTAAAATCGGGGCGGTCTTGGGTAAACAGAGGGCGCTCATCCCAGCGGTCATGATAAATTCTGGCGCCCTTGGCTTCCCGCTTTTGGGTATAATCCCCCTTAAAAAAGCGATCGGGAAAAATCTGATACCAGATGCCCCCCGCCAGCTCTTCGGGAGTCTCAAAATCCCGATCGAAAACAGTCAGCCGCCATTCCGGCAGCCAATCCCCAATGGTGGCGCGGCAGCCATCGGTGGTGCCGATAAATAGCAGGCCGCCCGCTTCCATCATCGCCTCGAACCGATAAAAGCAAAGGCCGATCTTTTCCAAGGCAAAGGTTCCTTCAAAGGTTTCTAAATCCTGCCGCTCCAAAAACCGCTCGTATTGGGCGCCGTCTTCATAGCGGAAGACCACCCGAATTCTCTTGCAGGGAGGCTCCTCCTTCAAAATCATGCGCATGGTGAGCTTCTCCCCTGCGCGGATGGCGCCGAAGGGGTTTTTATATTCGATTTTTCTGCTATTATAATAAACCATGAATATACCTTATTCGATTTCACTCAATTTGTCAAGACCAAAGTCTATTCTCTTTTGTATATTTTTCTAATTTATCCTATTTTATAGGAATGTTTTTGTATATTTTGACTAAAATTGTGAACAAAAATTTATGCAAATAATGGATTTTTCCCTCTTTCGCCAAATTTCCCTTCCTCTTTTCTCAAAAGTATACTATACTATAATGTAGAAAAATATCTTTATCATTCATCTTTCGGGACAGCCCTTCATAGACTGCCTTGAGAACGAAAAACAAGGAGGAATTAAGATGAAAAAGAAAGAAATGCTCGCTATGCTGCTGGCAGGCGGGCAAGGAAGCCGCCTTTATGTATTAACGCAGGAAACCGCAAAGCCTGCCATTCCCTTTGGCGGGAAATATCGGATTATCGATTTTCCTTTATCCAACTGCGTCAATTCCGGCATCGATACAGTAGGTGTTCTAACCCAATACCGCCCTCTGGAGCTCCATTCCTATATTGGGAACGGTCAGCCCTGGGGCCTCAATCGTATGGATGGCGGTGTGCATATTCTGCCTCCTTATGTTTCCGGCTCTACCGGTGAATGGTATAAGGGCACTGCCAATGCCATTTACCAGAATATTGAATACATTGAAAAATATGATCCCGAATATGTTGTGATCCTTTCCGGCGACCATATTTATAAGATGGACTATAATAAGATGGTGCAGTTCCATAAAGATAAAAATGCCGATGCCACCATCGCCACCTTAAGCGTTCCCATGGAGGAAGCCAGCCGCTTCGGCATTGTGAATGCCGATGAGGATGATAAGATCTATGAATTCGAAGAGAAGCCTCCCAAGCCCAAATCCAATCGGGCTTCTATGGGCGTTTATGTTTTCACATGGTCCAAGCTTCGCCATTATCTTATTCAAGATGAGAATACCGAAGGCAGCAGCAACGATTTCGGTAAGAATGTGCTCCCCACCATGCTGGAAGCAGGAGAGCGGATGTTTGCTTATCCCTTCGATGGCTATTGGAAGGATGTTGGTACCATTGAAAGCCTTTGGGAAGCCAATATGGACCTTCTGAACCCCACCATTGATCTGAATCTTTCCGATCCCGATTGGAAGATCTATGCCCGCCATGACCATGGCCTTTTGCCCCAATATATCGGCAAGGATGTAGAGATCGGGGAATCGGCAATCTCGGAAAACTGCGTTTTGAACGGTTGCTCCCTTTGGTATAGTGTGCTCTTTTCCGGCGTTGAGGTCGGGGAAGGCTCCAAGCTCAATTCCGCTGTTGTTATGGAAGGCACCAAGATCGGCAAAAACTGCACCATTAAATATGCCATCATCGCCCCCGATGCCATCATCGAAGATGGCGCCATCATCGGCGAAGAGCCTGAAAATTATGAGGGCGAGTGGGGCATCGCTGTTGTGGGAAGCGGCGCGGTAGTGAAAGCCGGCCAAAAGGTTCTTCCCAAAGAAATGATTGCACCCAACACTGTGAAGGAGGAGAAGTAAAATGAACGCACTTGGTATTATCTTTTCCGATCATTATAACGATAACGGGCCGGTCAATGCCCTCACTGTGAACCGTACTCCCTCTTCCCTGCCCTATGCAGGCCGCTATCGCACCATCGACTTTGCTCTTTCCGCAATGGTCAATGCCAATATCAGCGATGTGGGCATTATTGCCAAGGAAAATTATGGTTCCTTGATCGATCATCTGGGAAGCGGCGAGGATTGGGATCTCAACCGCAGAGACGGCGGCCTTGTTATGCTGACTCCGCTGGCCCGCCCCGATTCCCATATTATCGCATCCCGCGGCCGCTTGGAAGCTTTGCGCACCATTCAGGGATATATTGAGGATAGCAGGGAAGAATACATTGTGATGGCCTTTGGCGGCACCGTTGCCAATGTGGATCTGGAGGCAATGCTGAAGGTTCATAAGGAAAGCGGCGCTTATCTGACCCTTGCCTATGCGGATATTCCCGCCAATGCCGGCGAGATGACCATCTCCGCCGATGAAAGCGGGCGGATCACCGATATTGCCTATCTGACCAAAAAAGCCGAAAAGGCGCCCTGCGCTTTGAATTTCTATCTGATGAAGAGAAAAGATCTTCTGGCCTTTTTGGAAGTGGCCGCCAATAAAGACTATACCAATCTGAACCGCGAACTGATCCAGATGAATCTGGAAAGCCAGAAGATCTGCGCTTATTATCATAAGGAATATGCGCGGATCATCCGCACTGTGGAGGATTATTATGCTTCCGCTATGGAAATTCTGGATCCCGCCAACCAAAAGGCGCTCTTCTTAAAGGATCGCCCGATCTATACCAAGGTGAAATCCTCGGTGCCCACCTTCTATGGCTTTGATGCTGCCGCAGAAAACAGCCTGATCGCCGATGGTTGCGTGGTTAATGGTACTGTTAAAAATTCCATTCTCTTCCGCGGGGTTACCGTTGAGGAAGGGGCAGTAGTGGAAAATTGCATCTTGATGCAAAAGAGCAAGGTGGAAAAGGGCAGCAAGATTGCCCATATTATCGCCGATAAGAACGCTGTCATCAGCGAAAATAGCGATCTTCGGGGCGCCCCCGGCACTCCGTTTGTGATCGGAAAGGGTAAGCAGGTATAAAATTCATGAAAATTCTTTATGTGGCAAGCGAGGCCTCCCCTTTTATTAAGGTGGGCGGCCTTGGAGATGTGGCCGGGGCGCTGCCCAAGGCCCTCTGCCGAGCAGGCGACGATGTGCGGGTGATTCTGCCCTATTATAGCGCCATTGCTCCGGCCCTCAAAGAAAAATGCAGCTATAAAATGTTCTTTTTCTTCCAAAACGCTTGGAGAAATCAATATTGCGGCATCTTTGAAGCCAAGATCGATGGGGTAACTTATTATCTTTTGGATAATGAATATTATTTCAATCGTCCCGAGATCTATGGTGCCTATGATGATGGCGAGCGGTTCGCCTTTTTCTCCCGCGCTGTTCTGGAAGCGCTGCCGCTGATCGATTTTATGCCGGATATTCTCCATTGCAACGATTGGCATACCGCCCTGATCCCCGTTTTGCTGGATACCCAGTTCAGAGAGCGGGCGGGCTATGGTAATATCCGCACCGTTTATACCATTCATAATATTGAATTTCAGGGCAAATATGATCCCTATATTCTGGGCAGCGTTTTCGGGCTGGATGAGCAGGCAAAGCCTCTGCTTTATTATGGAGATTGCCTCAACCTGATGAAGGGCGCCATTGAATGCTCCGATCGGGTTACAACGGTTTCCCCCAACTACGCCCGCGAGATCCTCTCCCCGCCCAAATCCTGCGGCTTGGAGCATATTCTGAATGGGCGGAGCTGGAAGCTTCACGGTATTCTCAACGGCATCGATATCGATCTTTTCGATCCCGCTACCGATCCCCGCATTCCCGCCAATTTCTCGGCCGAGGATATGAGCAATAAATGGCTCAATAAAAAGGCTCTGCAGGAAGAGATGGGGCTACCGGTTACCAAAGAGCTGCCCCTCTTCGGCATGGTTACGCGGCTTACCCACCAAAAGGGTATGGACCTGATGGTAAATAAGCTGGATTGGCTTTTGAGCCAAGAGGTGCAGGTTGTGGTGCTGGGAACGGGCGACGCTAAATATGAGCAATTCCTGCGGGAGGCTGCCGAGCGGCATCCCGAAAATCTGCGGATTCAGCTTGCCTTCGATGGTGCCTTGGCGCAGCGGATCTATGCCGCCTGCGATTTCTTCCTGATGCCCAGCGAATTCGAGCCCTGCGGCTTGGCCCAGATGATCGCCATGCGCTATGGCACTTTGCCCATTGTGCATACAACCGGAGGCTTGGCCGATACGGTTACCCCCTATAATCCGATGGAAAAGACCGGCCGCGGCATCACCTTCCAAAGCTTTAATGCAGAGGATTTCTCCAATGCCCTTTGGCGGAGCATCGAGCTTTACCATGATAAGGAGCATTTTAAAGCCGCCTGCAAAAATGCCATGGATGGCGATTATAGCTGGGGGCCGAGTGTAAGCGCTTATCAGGAACTTTATCGCAACATTTAAGCAAAAAAGCGTATATTTTTCGTAGAAAATCGCACAATAGAGGAAAAAAATCCTTTTCCTCTATTGTGCGATTTATTTTTTTGTGTTATAATACCTCTATTATTCTTAAAAATATATATTATATATCTCAATTTTAAACAAGGAGAAAATTTATGACGCAGCAAGAAATCAAAGAAAGATTGCAGCGCGTTGTGGCAGAGAAATTTGCCTGTGACGCTGAAAACGCAACCACGCGGCAGATGTATGAAAGCGTGGTTGCATTAGTAACCAAAGAGCTGGCAAACCGCCGCAAAGATACCTCTAAAATGGTAAAAGAGCAGGGCGCCAAGCAGGTATTCTATATGTCGATGGAATTTCTGGTGGGCCGCTCTTTGAAAAATAACCTTTATAATATGGGCATCGAGCAAGAGGTGCGCGAGGTTCTTCGCGGCATGGGCGCCGATCTGGAAGATCTTTATGCCATGGAGCCCGATGCAGGCCTTGGCAACGGCGGTCTCGGCCGCCTTGCTTCCTGCTATCTCGATTCCCTTACCGCTTGCAACTATCCTGCAGTGGGTTTTTCCATTCGCTATGAATTCGGTATCTTCAAGCAGGTGATCATCGATGGTTGGCAGATGGAATTTCCCGATAACTGGCTGGAGCTGGGCGGTGGCTGGCTGGTGCCCCGCCCCGATGAAGCCCAAGAGATCCGCTTCGATGGTCAGGTGGAAGAGATCTGGAGCGCCGACGGGTTGAAGACTGTTCATAAGAACTATTATAAGGTTCTGGCTGTGCCCTATGATCTGATGATCAGCGGCCATGATTCCAAAATCGTCAATAAGCTCCGCCTTTGGGGCGCCAAGAGCTTGGAGAATTTCGATATGTCGCTCTTCTCCAGAGGCGAATATCTCAAGAGCTGCGAAGGGGATGCAAAAGCCGAGGCCATCAGCCGCGTTCTTTACCCTGCCGATGACCATGAAGAGGGCAAAAACCTGCGGCTGCGCCAGCAGTATTTCTTTGTGAGCGCCTCTTTGCAGAATATCCTGCAGGGCCATCTGAAGAATTATGGCACTCTGGATAACCTGCCGGATAAGGTGGTTATTCATATCAACGATACCCACCCTGCCCTCTGCGTTCCCGAATTGATGCGCCTTTTGATGGATGAGCATGATTATTCCTGGGATGAAGCTTGGGATATCACCTGCCGCACCTTGGCCTATACCAACCATACTGTTATGAGCGAGGCATTGGAGAAATGGTCTGTGGGCCTCTTCTCCGGCAGATTGCCCCGTATCTATACCATTGTGCAGGAGATCAACCGTCGTTTCTGCGAGGCGATCTATAAAGAGCACCCCGAAAAGAGAGATGCTATTGATCGGATGGCAATTATCGGCGATGGCATGGTGCGAATGGCAAACCTTTGCGTTGCCGCTTGCTATAGTGTCAACGGTGTTTCCGCGCTGCATAGCAACATTCTGAAGGAGGATCTCTTCAAGGATTATCATGAGATCTATCCCAATAAGCTTACCAATGTAACCAATGGTATTGTGCATCGCCGCTGGCTTTGCCAATCCAACCCTTGGCTGACCGAAATGCTCCGCGAGCTGATCGGCGATGGCTTTATCCAAAACGGCGCCGAGCTTGAAAAGCTCCTTGCTTTTAAGGATGATCCCAATGTTCTGGCGCGGTTGCCCGAAATCAAAAAGCAGAATAAGCGCCGCTTGGCCGCTTATATTGAGCGCACCGCCGGCATCAAGGTGAATCCCGATTCTATCTTCGATGTGCAGGCCAAGCGCCTCCATGAGTATAAGCGTCAGCTTCTTTGCGCTCTTTATATCTATGACCTTTATCGCCAAATTAAGAAGGATGGTAAAAAGATCCATCCCCATACCTTTATCTTCGGCGCCAAAGCCTCTGCAGGCTATGTAATGGCAAAAGAAATTATCCGCTTCATCTGCGCCCTCGGCGATATGATCAATCATGATCCTGATGTTGGCGATATGCTGAAGGTGGTATTCCTTTCTGATTATAAGGTTTCTCTTGCCGAAATCCTGATGCCTGCGGCTGATGTCAGCGAGCAGATCTCTTTGGCAGGTAAGGAAGCCAGCGGCACCGGTAATATGAAATTCATGATCAACGGCGCCCTCACCATCGGTACCCTCGATGGTGCAAACGTTGAGATTCATGAGCAGGTAGGCGATGAAAATATGTTCCTCTTCGGCCTTACCACTCCTGAAGTGAATAAATGGAAGGCAGATGGCTACCATCCCGATCAGATTTATCGTAACGATCCCCATATGCGCGACCTTTTGGATTCTATTCTTAAAGACGGCATCGGCGGAAAGAGCTTCGAATCTATCGTTCGCTACCTGATCGGTCCCGATCCCTATATGGTTCTGGCCGATTTCAAAGCCTATAGCGAAGCGCAAGGCCGAATCGAAGAGGCCTACCTTGATCAGGAGCGCTGGAGCAAAATGTCCCTCACCAATATCGCAAAAGCCGGCATCTTTGCTTCCGATCGCGCAGTGCGTGAATATGCCGATAATATCTGGCATGCAAAGCCGGTTGAGTAAGTTAAAAATTGAAAATAAAAATTTGAAAATTTCGAAAAGGAAATCCGCTCCTCGGAGCGGATTTCCTTTTTCTTATCATTTAAGAGCGCACAATTCATTTGTACACCCTAACCCATTTCTGCGTAGCCGCACAATTCATTTGTACACCCTAACTCATTTCTGCGTAGCTGCACAATTCATTTGTACAGGTGTGCGGGAGAGCATGATGCCCAAACCATTTAGGTTTAGGGTGTACAATTCATTTGTGCAGGGAGTGCAAGCACCCCACACCATTTAGGTTTAAGATGTACAATTCATTTGTGCAGGGAGTGCGAGAGAGCATGATACCCAAATCATTTGGATTTAGGGTGTACAAATCATTTGTGCGGGCACGAGTAACCCAAATCATTTGGGTTTAGAGTGTACAATTCATTTGTGCGGGGCACGAGTAACCCAAACCTTTTAGGTTTAGGGTATACAATTCATTTGTGCGGGGCACGAATAACCCAAACCATTTGGGAATGGAATATGCAATCTGATTCTTTCAGGGGCTGATGAACAAAATGTAAAATAATGGCGCGACGGTTGAAAAGCGGGGGCAAACATGATATAATGCATTTGAAATTAATCAAGAAAGGGATCCTTTATGGAATATCAATATACGCAAGCGCCCTGCCCCCTTCCGCCGGATAAAGATCCGGCTTATCGGCGCGGGGAGAGAAAAAATCTCTCGCGCATCTTTTTTGGGTTATTTTTCTATTTATTGGTGAGCAGCTTTGTGGCGGCAGCCCTTGGGTTGATGACCTCGATCATTGCTCCCGAATGGCAAGAATCTCAGTCCTATCTCTTTTGGGCGCAGGTGGCGCCGGCCTATCTGATCGGCTTTCCTCTTTGCTGGCTCATGCTCTCCGGTTGCCCTCAAAAGATACCTGAAAAGCAAAAATTTCCCTTCAAAAACCGCATTCTCTTTTTAGCGATTGCCTATGCGGCTCTTTATGGGGGAAATCTTATCGGCGTTTATTTCAACCAAATCATCAGCACCATCACCGGCATTGAGGGCGGAAGCGGCATGAGCGAGGTAATGAACCAAATGTCGCCCCTATTAGTTCTGTTACTGGTGGTAATCATTGGGCCGATTATGGAAGAGATTCTTTTTCGCAGAATTGTGCTGACCCGCCTGCTCCCCTATAGCGAGCGACTGGCGGTTTTGCTCAGCGGTTTGCTCTTCGGCCTCTTCCATGGCAATCTGCAGCAATTCTTTTATGCCTTCTTTGTTGGGTGTGTTCTCGGCTATGTTTACCTCAAGACCGGAAAACTGCGCCATACCATTTTAATGCATATGCTGCTCAATCTGACCGGCAGCTTTATCCCTCTGCTTTTCCAGCGCCAAAGCCAGACAAGCGCTGCTCTTGCCGCTTCCATCAATCCATGGAAGATGCTTTTTGGCCTTTTCAGCCTTGCAATTTTTGCCCTTGCCATTTGCGGCCTTTGGCTTTTCTTCCTGAATTTGAAGGATTTCAAGCTTAAAAAAGAGGGGGAGCGCGGGCTTTCCATGAGCAATCAAATATGGCTTTCCATCGGCAACGGCGGAATGATTGCCTTTTTAGTTTTAAGCGCGGCAAGTTTTATCGGAAGTTTATTTTTAACATAAAGGAGAATTTAAAATGATTGAAATTACCATGAAAAACGGTGGAAAGATCAAATTGGAGCTTTACCCCGACAAGGCGCCAAAAACCGTTGAAAATTTTGAAAACTTGGTGAAGGAAGGCTTTTACGACGGGCTGATCTTCCATCGGGTGATCAGCGGCTTTATGATTCAGGGCGGCGATCCTTTGGGCAACGGTATGGGCGGCAGCGATACCCCCATCCCCGGCGAATTTGCGGCCAATGGCTTCCCCAATCCCATTCACCATGAGCGCGGAGTGATCTCCATGGCGCGGACCAATGATCCCAATTCCGCCAGCAGCCAATTCTTTATTATGCATCAAGATGGCTTCTTCCTCGATGGCCAATATGCCGCCTTCGGCAAGGTGGTGGAAGGCATTGAAGTGGTTGATGAAATCGCTGCAGTGGCCACCAATCCCTTGGATGCGCCCATTGCGCCTCAAGTGATCGATACCATTAAAATCGTTTAAGGGATGGTAAAATGGCCCAAATCGCAAAGGGCTATAAATCATCAAAATGAAGCGAAATTTCTGCGTTCATTTTTGATTTCTTTTAAATACCTTATTATTAAGGAAGAAAGTTATCGCTTTCGCGATAACTTTCTTTTTATGCCCTTTGCTACTTCCGCTTTCCACCTCTCGGCGTATAATAATACGCCGTCGGGCAAGCCCCAAGGGGGTGGAAACCGAAACTTTTGAACCATTTTCCCTATCCCTTCTCCGCGATGATAAATGGCCCAAATCGCAAAGGGGCATAACGCATAAAAATAAAAAGGCCCGTTTGGGCCTTTTTATTTTGCTTATTTATCTTACTCCGGCAATTTTCCTTCAAAAACAAAATCCTGCAGGTGCTTCGGCATAGTTTTGGGATTAAAGGTTGTATAGAAGGTGCCGTTGATGGTTTTGCCGCCATAGCCCTTCATATCCTCCGAAAGAGGGAAGACCTTGCGGCGAATGGTATAGCCCTCGGTCAGCACTTCGGTGGCGATATTGATGATCTCCTCGGCGGTCATAGAGGTTTTAATCATTCCGATCAGCTTTTTGGCAACGCTCGGATAATCGGCAGGATTCAGGGCCTTAAGCTTTTCATAGCATTTCTCCAAAAAGATCTGGTTGGTTTTGCTGCGCACTTCAATGCCCCCAACCTGCTTTCTGCAGCGAAGAACCCCAAGCATCTGCATTCCGTTGAGATGCTGAACACCGGTATTTTTAATCAGCTTCGGGCTGATTCCTCTTTGGCTTGCAAGAGCGCCGATATGATGATTGGCTTCGGAACGGTAGTTTTTGGTGATCTCCATCTCCATTCCGCCTAAAGCGTCCACCAGCTTTTCAAGATTGGTAAAATTAATCGCCGCATAATCTTTGATATTCAGCCCAAAATTTTCGTTAATGGTTTTAACCGAAAGCTCCCCGCCGCCATAGGCGAAGGCATGGTTCAATTTATCCTTGATCTTGCCCCGCTTGGGATGCTCCATCTCCACATATGCATCCCGCATAATGGCAGAAAGGCGGATTTCCTTCATCTTTTTATCAAGGCTTACAATGATAACCGTATCGCTTCTGGCCGCGTAGCTGGAAGAAAGGGTATCCACACCGAGAAGGGCAAAGCTTACCACTTCATCTCCCACATAGCTTTTCTTTTCCGGCTCCTTTTCGGTAACCGGCGGTTTTTCCTCTTCCGGCTTTTCTTCTTTCTTGCTGCAGCCGACCGCTGCGGTAAGAACCAGAACCAAAATCAAAATCAGGCTCACCCATCTTTTCAGCATCATTGACTCTCCTTTGCATTATTATTTAAGTTCTTTTTCTCTATTTTACCATAAATATGCCAAAAAATAAAGCCTAACCGCAAAAAAGGGGCTGTAAAAATAGTCCGAACCGCAAAGGGCAGGAAATTATAAGGCCTTTTTTACAAAGAAACTGAAGAAAACCAAGAATAATGATAGAAAATATCGAATTTTCGATATTTTCTCCCATTTGAATGCCCTTTGCT
>JAZPYP010000079.1:0-14149 GCA_045544255.1 Eubacteriales bacterium
CCCTTAATTTTTCAAGCTCCAGCTCCGCAATGGCCAAAAGCTCCTCTCTTCCCAAGGGGCGGAAGATGATAATCTCGTCCAGCCGCCCCAAAAGTTCCGGTCGAAGGGCCCTTTTCAGGGCGGCGCGGATTTCTTTTTCCGCCTCCCCCTTGCGCTCCCCAAAGCCCAGAGGTTCCTCGCTCGCCTTTGCGGAGCCAAGATTAGAGGTAAGAATAATGAGGCAGTTGCAAAAATCGGCGCGCCTGCCCTGCCCATCGGTCAGGCTCCCCTCATCTAAAAGCCCCAAAAGAAGATGGAGCACATCCGGATGGGCCTTTTCGATCTCATCAAAAAGAACCACACTATAAGGCCGGTTCCGAATGCGGTTCACAAGGCTTCCCCCCTGCTCATGGCCGATATAACCGGGCGGGGAGCCGATCAAGCGGGAAACCGAATGGGCTTCCATATATTCGCCCATATCAATTTTAATGAGCGCCTCTTCCTTGCCGAAGAGGAATTTGGCAAGAAGGCGGCAAAGACGGGTTTTTCCAACCCCTGTCGGGCCGCAGAATAAAAGGGAGCAGGCGGGGCGCTTGGGATCATTCAGCCCCGCCTCGGCCCGCATCAGCGCCGAGCAAACCGCATCGATCCCCTTCTCTTGCCCGATCAGCTCCTTGGAAAGAATTTCCCGAAGCCGGCGGCAAAGGGTGCCCCGCTCCTCTTCGCGGCGGGCGATGGGAATGCCGGTGCGGTCCTGCACCGTTTCCCGAAGGGTAAGGGGCGAGAGGGGTTCTTTTTGTTCGGGGGCATCTTTGAGTTTGCGCAGCTGCTCCAGCTCCTCCCGCTTTTCCAAAACCTGCAAAAAGAGCTTTTTGCGCATCAGCCCATCCAGCTCCTGCTGCTTTTGCAGGATCATGCCCGCCCGATCGGCCCGCCGCGCGCTGAAGGCGGCAAGGCGGGCGCGGGCGGCGGCTTCATCTAAAAGGTCGATGGCTTTATCCGGCAGAAATCGATCCGCCATATATCGCACCGAAAGATCGATGGCGGCAGAAAGGGTTTCATCGGGCAACTGCAGCCCATGATGCTCTTCCAAAGAGGGGCGAAGGCCTTTGAGAATCTCCATGGTTTCCGCGGGGGTGGGCTCCTCGATATAAATGGGGGCAAAGCGGCGCTCCAGAGCACCGTCTTTTTCAATATAGCGGCGGTATTCCTCGTTGGTGGTGGCGCCGATCACCTTGATGCGCCCCCTTGCAAGGGAGGGCTTTAAAATATTGGCCGCATCAATGGCGCCCTCGGCCGCCCCTGCCCCAACCAAAAGATGAATTTCATCGATAAAGAGCACAATCGAGGGATCCTTCTCCGCCTCCTCTAAAAGAGCCCGCAGCCGCTCCTCAAATTCCCCTCGATATTTGGTGCCGGCGATGGTGGCGGTCAGGTCTAAGAGGTGAATTTTAAAATCCCGCAAAGCGGGGGGCACCTCTCCCGCAGCGATCTTTTGGGCAAGGCCCTCTACCAAAACGGTCTTTCCAACCCCTGCTTCTCCGATCAGGCAGGGATTATTTTTATTTTGCCGCACCAATACCCGCATCAGAGCGGAAAGTTCCCGCTCTCTGCCGATCAGGGGCGCAAGCTTCCCTAAAAGCGCTTCCTTGGTCAGTTCTTTGGAGAATTTTTCCAAGGTTTTGGCCGCGCCCTTTTTGCTCTTTTCGCTCTGGAGCGGAAGATCCGCCATTCCCATTCGCTCCTTCAGCGTAAGATGAAGCTTTTTGGGATCGGCCTTGAGTTCCAAAAGTAATTTATATCCCACCGCTTCGGGGCTTTCGCAAAGGGCCATCAGCAGATGATCGGTCCCCACCGCCGAAAAGCCATAGCGGGCGGCAAGCTGCCCTGCTTTGGTGATGATCCCCTCCAGCCGCGGAGTCATATCGGTAATGGAAAGGAGCGAGGGGGAGCCGATGCCGATCATCTCCCCCATTTTGCGCTTGAGCTTTTCGGGGGTGATTCCTTTGGTAAGAAGCAGCCGCGCCGCCACTCCGTCGGCCTCCTTCAAAAGCCCATAGAGCAGATGCTCGCTGCCCATATAGGCATGGCCCATCTCTTCTGCTATATTTAAACTCCGCTCTAATGCATGGCCTGCCAGCTTGGAAAATCGTTCCATAAAATGCGCTCTCCTTTGCAGTTGAAATCTTTTTTTCTTCTTCTTTCATTTTAGACAAAAGTAATCTCTTTCATTATATGATTGAAAAATTTTCATTATTATGGTATGATGGGGCGAGAAAAAAGAAGGAGAAATACTCTCGATGATCCATATTGTATTAGTGGAGCCGGAGATCCCGCAAAATACCGGCAATATCTCCCGCACCTGCGCCGCCACCGGCTGCCATCTTCATTTGGTGAAGCCTCTTGGCTTTTCTATCGATGAGAAGGCAGTAAAAAGAGCAGGCCTTGATTATTGGCAATATTTGAACCTGACCGTTCATGAAAATTATGAAGAATTTGCCGCCTTTGCCGAAGGGCGGGGCAGAATCTTTTATTGTACCACTAAAGGCGGCAAGGTTTACAGCGAAGAGAATTTTAATACCGATGAGGATATTTTTCTGCTCTTCGGGCGGGAAACAAGAGGGTTGCCTGAGCGGATTATGGCCCCCTTCCCTGAGCGATGCATTCGCATTCCCATGATCGATGAGGCAAGAAGCCTCAACCTTTCCAATGCGGTGGCGATCATTGCTTATGAGGCGTTGCGCCAGCAGAATTTCGGCGCCCTCAAAAGAGCAGGGCAGCTCACAGGGAGAATTGATTAAAGGAGAAGATTATGAAAAAGAGTTTGCGTCTTTTGGCGTTATTTCTGGCAGGGCTTCTGCTGCTTTGCGGCTGCGCAAAAAAAGAAAGCTATGCCATTCGGGTGGGGAGCAGGAGCATCAGCGAGCAGGCCTTTGCCCGCCAAGCCGCCACCCTTTCCAATTACCTTGCGGAAATGGAGGGCGATCTTTCCGATCCCGAAGAGTTTGAAGGGTATGTTTGCGATTATTTGATCAACCTGAAATTGTATGCGCAAAAATTCGAGGATCTGGGGCTCTCTTTTAATGAAGAAGAGGAAGAAAAGATCGATAGCTACCTTTCGGAAGTGATTGCCGGCTATGAATCTATCAGCGTTTTTCAGCAGGCCCTTGCCGAAGCGGGCTATACCTATGATGAATATTTAGAAGAGCTTTATGACCATGAAAAGAAAAATAAAGTTCTCAACTATTATTATGGCCCCGAAGGGCAGGAGCCGGTGGCGGTGCAGGATCTGAAGGATTATTATGCCCTTCATAATGCGGTGATCAAATATGTGGTGATCTCCACCGTTGATGAGCATGGAGAGCCCTTGGATCAGGAGCAGCAGGCGGAGGCCAAAAAAGCGGCGGAAGATGCCTTCCATGAGGCCACTCGCCAAGAAAAGGAAGATCATTTCGATGAAGTGATCGAGCTTTATAGCGAGGATAATTCCACCCGCTTTGAGCCGGCGGTGATCAGCGATGCCAATATGGGGAAGGATTCCCTTTCCGAGAAGGTGATGGCGATGAAGGTGGGGCAGGTGATCCTTGCGGAGATGGATGAGGGCTATATGGTCATTAAGCGCTATGATGCCACCGCCGAGGAGCATTTCACCAAAGAGGTGCAGCAAAGCGTTTTGGAAGAATACCGCGCCGAGGAAATTGAAGCCTTGCTGGAGAGCTGGCGGGTAGAGGTTCCCATTAAGATCAATAGCAAGATTATAGAAAAATATAGAATCTCCGAGGAGTAAGCAATGGATTTTCTGATGGAATTAATTATGTCTCTGATTTTAGAGGGATCCTTCGAGGCAGTCGGCAGCAAAAAATTGCCGCTGATCCTTCGGATCCTGCTGGCGGCGGTGTTGATGGGGATCCTTTTGGCCCCCGGCCTCCTTTGCCTTTTCCTTGGATTCAAATATCAGGAGCCGGTAGTCTTTTTTGTCGGAGTATTTTTGGCCGTCTTGGGAATTTTGGGCGTTTGGGCGCTGATCAAAAAAATAAAAGAAAGAAAAAACGAGAAAATCCCCCAAAGAGTGCCTTCTGAAAAAGAAGCGATCAGCGAGGAATATTATCGGGCGGTGCAGCAGCTGATCGGCCTTGCAAAGAGCAAGGCCGATGGAGTAGCCCTTGCAGAGGCAGCCAAAGAATTTTTTGAGCGGTTTCAAGAGGTTCACGGTGCGGCAGATCTGCTGCTATTTCTTTCAGAAGAGCGCAGAGAGCAAAGAGAATCGGAAGGTGCGGATGCTCTTCTTTTATTGCTTGAATCCGAGGAGCGATGCATCGAAAATAAGGTTACCTTATTTTTGCGGCTGGCGGAATATTATCTGGAGCTGGGGGAAGAGGCGCGAGGCAAAATGTATCTCAAAAAGCTCTGCACCGAAACTGTTACAAATTTCGAGGAATCAATAGAAATCCATGATCTTGGCGCAGTTTGGGAAAAATATAAGCCGCTGATCGCCGAAGAGCTGCCGCTTTTCATAGAGAAAGAGGGCGCCTCTTTGGAAGAGATTTTTGCTTTGGAGGAAGATGAACTGATCTTTGCTCTTGCTGAGCGGTATCGAGCGAGGGATGAACTCAATCAATGGGAGCGAGCGGTATCTTTGATTAATGAGCTGATGGAGGAGATCAATTCTGGCGGATTTGAAAGTTATCTTCGCTATTACGGCCTTCATTTTAAGGAGGTAGAGGAAGTCATCGAGCGGATCGGTGCTAATGGAATGGATGCCTTGATCAAGCGGGTGCGCAAAAAGCTCTCTCTTGAAAAGCTTCCTGCTACCGAGCAGGAATGGGAGGCGCTTCTGGATTGCCACGAGCCCGATTTTGAGCGGGAGGACGATACCTATTATGAGCGGGAGGAGCAAAAACTGATTCCCATCCTACAAAAATTCATCTTAAAGAATAAAGAGAAGTTCAGATAAAAGGAGCGGCGCTATGCGCCGCTCCTTTTTAAGGGCAGAAGAAAAAAGAGGATTCCTAATAGCAAAAGGGAGCCGCCGATGATGGAGAGGGCGGCATGGAGCGAAAGCGCGCGGGCGATAAGGCTCCAAAAAAGAGCGCCCGCCGGCATGGCGCCGATGGAAACCATAGTATAAAGCCCCATGATGGCGGTGGTTTCCGCCGGCTTTAAATCATTGGTCAGAAGATAGATGCATTGGGCAAAAAACCAAAAATCCAAAATGCCGTATAGAAAGATGCAAAGAAGAATAAGGGGCAGGGCGGAAGCATAGGAAAGGCCAAGATTGGTAAGCCCCATTAAAAGAGGGAAGAGCGGCAGAGGCACGGGTTTTTTGGCGCGGCTTTTGAGAAAGAAACCCAAAAGCGCTCCCGCCCCCAAAATTCCAAGGGCCAACCCATATGCCCCGCTCTCCATGCCCCGCTCCTTCACCAGCGCCACAAAGGTAACATTATAATTCACCCCGAAAAACCCCACCAAAAAGATCCTTCCCAAAAGGGGAAGATGGGGCTTGAGGGAAGGCTTTTTCGGCGCATTGTTTGGGGGGATTTTAATAAAGCAGAGCAGGGCAAAGGAAGGAAGAAAAGAGAGAAAATTGGCAAGAAAAGGAAGGGGGGCTCCGAAGCGCTGAAAAAGAAGCCCTCCAAGGATCGGGCCAAGGCCCCTTGCGGCGCAGGTGATCGCGGTAAGAAGCGCCACCCCTCTGGAAAGATTGGCAGAAAGCTTTTTGGGAAGGCTTTGGTAAAGGGGCGTTTGAAAGGCGCGCACCATTCCCCAAAGGGCACCGAAGATCAGCAGAAAAGGGAAACTCAATCGCTCGGCCTTGGCAACCAGCCATAAAAGGAGCGAAAGCCCTGCCAAAAGCCCTTCGCTTAAAAGAAGCCATTTCTTTTGGGGGCGGCGGTCCAGCCATCGGCCAAAGGGATAGGCCAGCAGCGCCACCGGCAGATAGCAGGCGATCATATAAAAACTTAAGGAATAAAGCCCGCCCGCTTCCTTTGCGGCAATCCAGGAAAGGGCCAAGGTTTGAATATAGCCGCCGGTGAGGGAGAAGGCTTGGGCAATTAATAATAATGCAAACAAAATGGTTCACCTCTCTTTTATTATGAGGGAATTTTTAAGAATTATTGCAAAAGCCTGTTCTTTTATGTTAAAATATAATTTATGGAAAAGAATCAAAGAGTAATTGTGAAAATTGAAGATTATACCGAAGAAGGCTTTGGCCTTGCCCGCCATGAGGGCTATGTTCTTTTTATCCCCAATGCAATCGCGGGGGAAGAAGCAGAGGTTCTGGTGGTAAAGGCGGGAAAGCGCTTTGGCTATGGAAAGGTTTTGCGGCTTCTCTCCCCTTCTCCTCATCGGGTGGAGCCGGAGTGCGCCCTCTTTCCCCGCTGCGGCGGCTGCGCCTTTTGGCATCTATCTTATGAGGAAGAGCTGCGCCTGAAAGAAAAGAAGGTGCGGGATTGCCTTTTGCGGATCGGCAAAATTGCGCCGCCCTTCTCCCCGATCTTGGGGGCGGGGGAGCAGGTGTCTTATCGCAATAAGGCCCAGTTTCCCATTCGAAATCTGCGGGGCGAGCCCCAAGGCGGCTTTTATGCGTCGGGGAGCCATGGAGTGGTGAGCGGGGCGCCCTGCGCCATTCAGCCAAAGATTTTTAATGAGATTTTGCAATGGACCCTTTCTTTTATGAAAAAAGAAGGGATCCCTGCCTATGAGGAGCAAACCTATAGCGGTTTGGTGCGGCATCTTTATCTGCGCCGCGGCGAAAAAACAGGCGAAATTCTTGCCTGCCTTGTGGTGAATAGCAAGGTCTTCCCTAAAGGGGAGCAGTTTGCAAGGGAGCTTGCGGAAGCGTATCCTTCAGTGAAAACAGTCTGCATTAATTATAACGACCGCAATACCAATGTGGTGCTGGGAAGAGAGACCGAAACCGTTCTTGGCAAAGGCTATATCGAGGATCTGCTCCTCGGAAAGCGCTATCGGATCAATCCCCATTCCTTCTATCAGGTCAATCCCGCTCAAACCGAAGTGCTTTACCAAAAGGTATTGGAAGAGGCGGGAGAGCTGAAAGAGGCCCGCGTTCTGGATCTTTATTGCGGCATCGGCACCATCGGCCTTTCTTTGGCCGATTGCTGCAGGGAGCTTGTGGGGGTTGAGATTGTGCCCCAAGCGGTGGAAAATGCCAAGGAAAATGCCGCCCTGAATGGGGTGGAAAACGCCTCCTTCTTCTGCGCCGATGCATCGGCAGCGGCGGCAAAATTTGCAAGAGAGGGCAAGAAATTCGATCTGATCATCGTCGATCCCCCTCGTAAGGGATGCGATGAGGCCACCCTTTCGGCAATTAAGGAAATGGCGCCTAAAAAGCTCATCTATGTTTCCTGCAACCCTGCCACCCTTGCAAGAGACCTGAAAATTCTGGAAGAGCAAGGGTTTGAAACAATGAATGTTACACCTGTTGACCTTTTTCCGAGAACGCACCATGTTGAAACTGTGGCTTGTCTAAAGCGTCGGCTCGACAAAATAACTTTTTAAAGAGACAGTAGAAAGGAAAAGAAAAAATGAATTATTGGACTCAAGCCAGTATAGAGCTAGCTAATCAGCGAGATTATTTAGATCAACTTTTCAGAGTATATCCCATGTCTCATAATTTGAATCGAGAGATGCCGGAAAGACTTTCTTTGCAATTACAGGGATTATTTGATAAAAAAGATAACAAAGCACTAATTAAATTATTATTGCAACAAGAGTTGTTTCCGGTGAAGGATTCATATGTTGCTTATCTGAAGCGGGATTCAGGAGCTGTTGAAAGAAATCCGCAAACAATTAACCGATTAGCGGGGGCAGTTTACGATCTTGGTTATGATGAAATGATTAAAAAGATGACAATGCCGAAAGAAACCAATCGTCAAATAGGTCCGCTTTTTAAAAATTGGATTCGTTCGAAAGCACTGGGCTTTGAAGTAACGGAAGACATGGAATATTTTCGCACTGCTGACGAAAATCTTGTGCTGAACGCAAGTGATGCTGCGATGGAAGAGTTTGCGCGAAAATATTTAGGATATGATCATAATAAAGGCTTGGATTTTATAGCAAAAGTTAACGGTACTTATGTAATCGGAGAAGCCAAGTTCTTAACCGACTTTGGCGGGCATCAAAATGCCCAGTTTGCCGATGCAATTGCCACCTTGCGTACAAAGCTCAAAAAAACTCCGTATATCGTTAAAAAAATAGCTATACTCGACGGAGTTTTATATATTCCTGGCAAGCATAAAATGATGCTTGAAATGGAGGGTGCAGAGGGAGATGAAGTGATCATTTCCGCGCTACTGCTCCGTGATTATCTCTATACATTGTAAAAGGAGAGCAAATGGAACTGAAATATCAAGGTAAAAAGAGTCGTGAAGAAATATTGCTTCTTGCGCAGAAGAGAGCATTCTCTTTGGAATATACTATCCCAATTAATGCAGTTCTTTTTGGAGAAAATTTTGATGTTATGGCGACTCTGATAAAACAAGGGTATGCTAATAGTATTGATTTAATCTATATTGATCCGCCATTTTCAACCAAAACAAATTTTGTTGTAAGCGAAGAACGTATCAGCACAATCAGCGCACCTAAAAAGGGGGCGATAGCTTATTCTGACAAACTTTTCGGAGAAGAGTTCCTTGAATATATTCGGGAACGTATAATTCTCTTGTATGAGCTATTGTCAGAAAGAGGCTCTTTCTACTTGCATATTGATACGAAGGTTGGGCACTATGTTAAAATCATTTTAGACGAAATTTTTGGAGAGGAAAATTTTATCGGAGAAATTACAAGACGAAAATCCAATCCAAAAAATTTCGATCGAAAAGCTTATGGAAATGAAAAAGATGTGATATATTTTTATGCAAAGAAAAAAGGTTTGCACATATGGAATGAAATAAAAATTCCGGTTGATCAAGAAGAATTAAATGAAAAATACAAAAAAATTGATGAGACGGGGCGTAGATACAATACCGTTCCACTTCATGCTCCGGGAGAATCTAATGGCCCAACCGGGCAAAAATGGCGTGGAATGGAGCCGCCCAAAGGGCGACATTGGAGAACTTCTCCGGAGAATCTCACAATTTTAGATAAACAAGGTCTTATTGAGTGGTCTGCATCGGGGAATCCACGACTAAAAAAATTTGCAGATGAACATCCGGGAAAAAAAGCGCAGGACATATGGCTTGATTTTAAGGATCCGGCGTATCCACTATACCCAACTCAAAAAAATGATGAGATGTTGGAATTCATTGTGAAGCAATCTTCAGCTAAAGATTCTATAGTGTTAGACGCATTTGCGGGAAGCGGAACAACATTATTGGCAGCAAAAAAACAGGGGAGAAAATTCCTTGGGGTTGATAAAGAACAAGTTGCATTTGATGCCATGAAAAAGAGACTTGGAGAAGTGACACTTTGGGAACAAAATACTGTTTTTTTAGATTTATCAGAAAAATAAACGATTACCCTATTTGCATCTGAATGCTATTTTGATGTAGATATTTTGTTGAAACGAGGACTTAAAATGATCCAGGATCTTCATTCTCATACTTATTATTCTTTCTGCGGGAATGATAGCCCCGAAACGATTGTGGAGGCGGCGATTGCAGGCGGCATTGAGCTTTTCGGCATCTGCGACCATAATAGCGGGGTTGGCCTTTTGCGAAGGGATGCAAGAAAGGCCCCTTTAGAGATCATTCCCAATGAGTATGAGCCGCGGGCGCTGCAGCGCTATTTTGATCATATCAATTTGGTGAAGGAAAAATATGCCGGCAAAATCGAGATCCTTCGGGGGATCGAGATCTGCACCGGTGCGGAATACGGAAAACAGCATCTTCCCGATTCGGCGGATATCTCTTTCTTTGATTATTGCCTGATTGAGCATATTGATCAGGAGGCCACCATTGCCAAGGATCTATTTTCTTTTGCGGAGCGGTGCGGTTGCAAGGCAAAAGGTGTGGCCCATACCGATCTTTTTGCCCATATTGAAAAGCTTGGCGAGGATCCCTTTGCTTATTTTAAGCGAATGGCCGATCATAATATCTTTTGGGAGATGAATGTCTCCTTCGATAGCATTCATCATTATCGGGAGCACCCTTATATGCTCCGCTTTTTTGAAGATAAAGAGCAGCAGGCCATTGTGCGCGAGTCGGGCGTGCGGCTCTCTGTTGGTTTTGATGGCCATCGGGTAGAGGATTATCTGCCGGAGCGGGTGGTTGAATATAATCACCGCCTTTCGGCGCTGGGAATCAAAAAAATCTTTGAATAAGGAGTATTTTTAAAGATGAAAAAAGAAAAGCGTTTTATTAAAATTTATTCCCAAGGGGCGGGGAGCAAAGAAATTTGGGTAGATAAGCAAACCGGAGTTCATTATCTTGCTCACCAAAGCGGCTATGCCGGCGGCATCACTCCCCTTCTGGGGGCCGACGGAAAGCCTGTCATCGCGCCCGTTGAAAATAAAAATTCTTAAAAAAGGAGATAAAAACCCATGCTTTACCAACTGAAAAACGAAAAACTCACCATTACCATCGAGGATCTCGGCGCCCAGCTGCGCTCCATTAAATCTGCCGACGGCACCGAATATCTTTGGCAGGGAGATGATCAGATCTGGGCCGATCAGGCGCCCAACCTTTTCCCCCATATTGCCCGCCTGACCACCGGTCATTATACTCTGGAGGGCAAGACCTATGAGATGAAGAGCCATGGCTTTGCGAAAGATACCGTTTTCACCGTTGAGCAGGAAAACGATAGCCATATCCTTTTCACCATCAAGGCTGATGAAACTACCCTTGCTCAATACCCCTATCAGTTCGCCTTCGGTGTGGACTATAAGCTTGAAGGCGGCAAACTTTTGATTACTTATATTGTTGAAAATAAAGACCAAAAAGAAATGTATTTCGGTGTGGGCGGCCATCCGGGCTTCAATGTGCCGCTGGAGAGCGGTCTTGACTTTGAAGATTATTATCTGGAATTTGATTGCGTGAAGGAGGCCCTTTTGGTGGGCATGAGCGAGGATTGCTATGTGCAGGGCGAGAATGTGAAATTCCCCTTGGAAGAGGGCAAGAAACTGAATCTGAAGCATAATTGCTTCGATCATGATGCCATTATCCTGACCGATATGTGCCGCGCGGTTACGCTGAAGAGCGATAAAAATAGCCGCGCAGTAAAGCTCACCTATCCTGATATGGGGTATCTTGGCATTTGGCATCGCCCCTTCACCACTGCTCCTTATGTATGCATCGAGCCCTGGACCTCGCTGCCTGCAAGAAAAGGCGTTGTGGAAGATTTCTCTACCCAGCCCACCATGCTTACCCTTGAAGCAGGCGCGCGGTACGAGAATGAATACAGCATCGAGATCTTCTAAATGAAAAATAAAGGAATCTGCACCCTCTTTATCCTTCTTGCTGCCGCCCTTTGGGGGAGCATGGGGATCTTTGTGCGCTATTTTGAGGGGATCGGCCTTCATTCGATGGAGATCGTTTTGCTTCGGGTGGCGGTGGCGGCAGTGGTGCTGCCGGCAGTGGTCGGCGTAATGCATCCGAAAGGCTTTAAAATCCGCCTGCGGGATCTTTGGTGCTTTATCGGCACCGGCATTCTCTCTATTGCCATGTTCAGCTTTTGTTATTTTTATACCATCTCCAAAACCTCCCTTTCGGTGGCGGCGGTGCTTTTATATCTGGCGCCGATTTTGGTGATGCTGATGTCGGCGGGGCTCTTTAAAGAGCGGATCACGCTCTTGAAGGCTTTGGCCTGCGCCCTTGCCTTTCTCGGCTGCGTTCTGGTCAGCGATCTGAAGGGCGGCGCAGTGCCGCCGATTGCGATCCTAACAGGCTTTTTATCGGCCTTTGGCTATGCCATGTATAGCATCTTTTCCCGCTTTGCCATGAATCGGGGCTACCATTCCCTGACCATTACCCTTTATACCTTTTGGTTCTCTATCTTTGGGGTGCTCCCCTTTTCCGATCCTGCAGGCACCCTTTCTGCGGTAAAGGGCGCAGGTTGGATCGGGCTTTTGATGGTGATTCTGATGGGGATGATCACCGCAGTGCTCCCCTATATCTTCTATACCTTGGGCCTTGAAGGCCTCGAGGCAGGGAAAGCCTCTATTATGGCTTCTTTAGAGCCGGTAGTGGCCACTCTGATCGGCTTGATCGCCTTTCGGGAGATCCCCTCTTGGATCAGCTTTTTGGGGATTCTTTTGGTATTGGGAGGGGTGGTGCTATTAAATGTTCGACCTAAAAAAATGTAATTTATGCCCGCGGGAGTGCGGGGTGGATCGCACCAAAGAAAAGGGGCTTTGCGGCATGGGCAGCGAGGTTTATGTTGCAAGAGCGGCCCTGCATTTTTGGGAAGAGCCGCCCATCTCAGGCGAGCGCGGCTCCGGCACCGTCTTTTTCGCAGGCTGCAATCTTCGTTGCCTCTATTGCCAGAACCGCGCTATCAGCCGCGGCAAGGCGGGCAAGCCCTTTTCAAAGGAAGATCTTGCCGAGGCCTTTTTTCGCTTGGAGCGGGAGGGGGCCCATAATATCAATCTTGTAACCCCCACCCATTTTGCGCCGCAGATCTTGGAAGCGATTCATCTTTATCGCGGGCGGGGCGGCGCCCTGCCCATGGTTTATAATACAAGCGGCTATGAGCGGTGGGAAGCCATTCGCGCCCTGTCGGGCAAGATCGAGATCTATCTTGCAGATCTGAAATACGCGGAAAGTGCTTCTGCCCAAAAATATAGCCATGCCGCCGATTATCCAAAGGTGGCAAGGGCGGCCATTGAGGAAATGGTGAAGGAGTGCGGCGCGCCTCAATTTGATGAGAGCGGAATTCTGAAAAAGGGAGTCGTTGTGCGGATTTTGGTGCTCCCCTCTTTGGAGCATGAGGCGATGATGAATTTGAAATGGCTCAAAGAGCGCTTTTCGAATCAGATCATCGTAAGCATCATGAATCAATATACCCCTGTTGGGGAAGGGCTGCCAAAGGAGCTTGCCGCTCCCCTGCCCCCTGCCGCCTATCAAACCGTTGTGGATTATGCCCGTGGCTTAAATTTTAAATATGCCTATATTCAGGAGGGAGAAACCGCAAAGGAGAGTTTTATCCCGCCATTTGAGGAGGAAATGCATTGAAACTTTTAGTGCTGGGAGATGTGGTCTCTCGGATCGGGGTGGAGGCGGTGGAGCGCCATCTGCCTGCCCTTAAAAGAAAATACCGCCCCGATTGCATCATCATCAATGGGGAGAATAGCGCCATCGGCAACGGGATCGATCGAGCCTCTGCCGAGCGGCTCTTTCATGCGGGCGCCGATTGCCTGACCGGCGGGAACCATTCCTTCCAGCGCAAGGAAGCGGGCGAGCTTCATGAAGAGCTTCCTTGCCTTTTGCGCCCTGCAAATTGGTGCGGGGATCCCTTTGGAAAAGGGGAATGCCGCATTGATATGGGCGCTTATGACCTGCGTGTGATCTCCCTGCAGGGCAGCCTCTTTATGAATAAATGCGAAAACCCCTTCTCTACTCTTGAGGCCCTTCTTGCAGAAGGCTCCCCGCGGGATCTGACGATTGTGGATTTCCATGCCGAGGCCACCGCCGAAAAGCAGGCGATGGGCTGGCATTTTGATGGGAAGGTTGGCCTTTTATTCGGCACCCATACCCATGTCCAGACCAATGATGCAAGGGTGCTCCCAAGGGGCACCGGCTATATCAGCGATATCGGCATGTGCGGATCAAGGGATAGTATCCTCGGGAAAGGGCTTGAGCCCTGTATTCATAATTTTATTGATCCCGAAAACCGCATGAAGATTACCGATGGGGAACGCCCCTCTATGATCTGCGGCCTTTTGGCCGATCTGGATGAAAAGGAAAAGAAATGCAGATCCATTGAACTGATAAATATTCAGGAAACGGATTGATAAAAAGTCGGCTCAATCAGGAAATCGGCACCAAAAAAAGGCACCCTGTTGGGTGCTCGGCTGAAAGAGTTTAAAAATTTGCGGCAGGCGACCGGTAACGGTGCGCTCTCGGTTTTGCCGACCGCTCCGAGCGGTAGCGGCGAAACCATCGTGCTGCCGACTCCGCAGATTCCAAAGCCTATCGCGGCTTTGGAACTGCTTCGACTGAACCGCACTTTTCTTCGAAAAGCACGGTTCAATCAGGAAATCGGCACCAAAAAA